>DATFXZ010000144.1:0-6379 GCA_035315305.1 Terriglobia bacterium
TCACCAGACAATCCTGGTTGGAAACACAACCCTACAAAATCCGACATTCTTGGAGAGGGTTAATGCGCTGTCCAGCACACTCACGCACTCCGGTTTAGGCCCTGTCGAGGCGCAGACGTTAGCACACGGGAGACTTTACCAGGAGGCACAAAGACAGGCGACCACGCTGGCATACATCGACACATTCTGGATCCTCGGCGTCGTGTCCGCGATCATGTTCGTTCTCTCTTTCGCGTTGAAAAAAAATGTGCCGGGTCAGGGTGGCGCAGAAGCTGCAGCATAGGAAAGGTGCTTCGACATGAAGATTCGAATTATCACGATCGAACGTGAATATGGAAGCGGAGCTCCGAAAATTGCGGAGCGGCTAGCGGACCAAATCGGTTGGAAACTCTGGGACCAGTCATTGACCAGCGAAATTGCGCGGTTGGCGGAGTGTGACCGGAGCCAGGTCGAGCGCCGCGAAGAAAGAATGGACCCTCTCTATTATCGGCTGCTTAAGTCGGTCTTAAGGGGCAGCTTTGAGGGCAGCCTGAATGTACACCGGCTGAAGTTGTTGGACGCGGACACTGTCTTCAAAGTGACAGAAAGCGTCGTGCAGAAAGCGGCAGCGGAAGGTAACTGCGTCCTCGTGGGGCGCGGCTCGGCTTTCTTTCTGCGAGACCGCGAGGACGCGTTTCACGTTTTTCTTTATGCGCCGGATGAAGACAAGCTGCGGCGGCTTGTAGAGGGGGGAATGAATCAATCGGAAGCAGCCGACCTTATCGATACGGTCGATCAAGATCGCGCCGACTTCATCAAGAAGTACTTCGGCCAAATCTGGCCGGATCGCCATCTTTACCAACTGATGATCAACACCCATATGGGAGATGAGGCCGTTATCCAGACGATCCGGAAAGGAATTGCGATCCTCGAGAATGTTCCACATTGATGGCGCAATGCGAAATCAATTCAGCCTGGCACTGATCGCTCTTTCGATGCTCTTGTTCGCCACACGAGCTGCGAGTCAGTCCTCTCAGCAGTCGTTGCCGGAACGTTCCCGACCCGATCAATTACCGATTTCGGGGCGATTCCCATCAGGATCGGTAACGAGCGGTCAGGCAACCGCTCCCATTACCGGCATCGGGAGTGTGAATACGCTGAATAGTTCGATTCAGGTCCAGGGTCCATTTCAAGGAAGCATTCCGACCGGCACTCTAACAAAAGAACCGTTACCGCTCTCGCTCGAGGAAGCGGTTCGACGCGGCCTCGCATATAACCTTGGAATGATTGGAGCGGAACAAACCGAGCGCGAAGCTCGATCGCAACGGCTGAGAGCGCTCGCGGAGCTCTTACCGGATGTGAATGGGAACATCATTGCATCAGCTCAACAGGTCAGCCTTGCAACATTCGGCTTCACTCCGGGCACGATTCCAAGCGTTCCGTTTCGGCAAACCGTTATCGGACCTTTCAACTTCTTTATTGCGGGCGCGACGGTGAGTCAGGCCGTGATGGACCTTACGGCGCTCAGGAATTATCGGTCCAGCAAGGAAACAGCCCGGGCGGCGCGCTTTAATGCCCGTGACAGTAAGGACCTGGTGATCCTTGGTGTCGGCGGATCGTATCTGCAAATGATGGCATCCGCCGCCCGTGTTGATTCGGCGCGAGCTCAGGTTGAAACAGCCCGAGCCGTCCACGAACAGGCAGTGGACCGAAATCGCGCGGGACTGAACGCACGCATTGACGTCGATCGCAGTCAAGTGGAACTGCAAACACAACAACTCCGGCTCATCTCGCTCGAAACGGATTTAGCCAATCAGAAACTGGTGTTGGGCCGACTCATCGGTTTACCTCTTGGGCAGGACTTCACGTTAACCACGCCACTGGAGTATCGCCCCACGTCAGTCGTCCTCGAAGACGCGCTGAAAGATGCTTTCGAGAGCAGGTCTGATCTTCAGGCTGCTGCTGCGCAAGTACGCGCCGCTGAGCAGGCCAGAAAAGCCGCAGAGGCGCAGAAGACTCCCGCGTTCATGCTTAATGGGACCTACGCTGTGGCCGGAGTCAATCCTGCGCACTCGCACGGAACGTTTGCAGTAACAGGAGGTGCTGAATTTCCGATCTGGCGCAGTGGCCGCATCCAGGCCGATATCGCTCAGGCGGATGCCGCGCTGGTCCAGCGACGTGCGGAATATGAAGATACCTATGGCCGCGTCGATTACGACGTCCGGAATGCGTTTCTTGCTCTGACGGCAGCGAACGAACAGGTCAAGGTTGCGGAAAGCAATCGTGTGTTATCTCAGCGTACGCTGGAACAGGCGCGCGACAGGTTTATCGCGGGAGTTACCGATACGGTCGAGGTCGTCCAGGCGCAGGAGTCTGTTGCCGTCGCCGAGCAAGACTATATCTCCAGTCTTTACGCTGATCACCTGGCACAGCTAAGCCTCGCGCGAGCCAAAGGCAATTCGGAACAAGGAATCTCAGGTTTGCTCCGACCGGTACATTAAAGACGCTGTGAATCGGGGACAAGGGGTCAGACCCCTTGTCCCCAATTCCTTTCACAGCTTGTTTAGCCGGTCACGCCGGTCTTCACTTAACGAATTTGCCTCCCAGGTGTTAATCACCTCGATAATCGTCATCATTAATATTGCTTCCAAAACTACAGGACGCCGCTTGACGTTAGGTACGCGCGGATGCATCATGATCAAGCAAAAATTTTCAGGGAGGTTAGTCGTATATGAGGCGTAACGTGATAGCACTTCTGGTGGCGGCAGGGGCCTTAGTTGTTGCTGCTACGCCGGTCCTCGGACACCATTCTTTTGCTGCTGAATTCGACAGTGCGAAGACCGTCAATTTCAGCGGTATTGTGACTAAGGTCGAATGGTTGAATCCTCATGTCTATTTCTATGTTGACGTCAAGGATCCGAAGACTGGGAAAGTCACAAACTGGGGTTGTGAAATGGGCAGTCCGAATGGTCTCGCAAGGCAAGGTTGGACGCGCTCCACACTGAAGATCGGCATGCTCGTGAATGTGGAAGGAAGCCAGGCCAAAGACGGTTCGAGTATCGCGAATGCCCGCAACGTGACGGTGGATGGAAAGAAGCTCGGCGCCGCATCGAGCGAAACGACGACTAATCAAAACTGATTCCCGAACAGAGTACTAAGGAAGAAACAGGGGACGCATCCTCAATTCTGAACTAGACGGATACGTCCCCAAACGTCCTATCGTTCGTTCTTCGCCTGTTACGGATTCTTCGCTGCGGGTCCGCCATCCTCTGCGTTGCCCGCGAAAACTTTCTTGCCATCCGGCAGCAACCAGGTTCTAGCATTCACAGTATTTGATCCGTCCTTCGCAAGGAAGCCTTCGATGGACAGGGTGTCACCGACTTTCAATGTGTCTTTCCTCCAGCCTTGCCGGAAGAGTCCGTTTGGCGCACCGCCTTCAACGGCATAATTGACGGTCGATCCGCTGTTGTCTTTCACGTCGACATAGACGTAGATGTGCGGATTCAACCATTCCACTTTAGTGACTTTGCCGCTGAACTTGATGGGTTTGTTGTTGTCGTATTCTGCGGCAAACGAGTGATGGGCAACGAGCGGCACTGCGCTCAGCAGGAGAGCCGCACAGAGAACGCTAACAGCCAGCATTTTACGTCTCATGTTTTTTCCTCACGGAGGTGTTTTGACTTCAAAAAATCTTGGTCTGATTATTGAAGCCTAGCCATCTTATGTCAAGCTACTGTTTCCGAGTAATAATTACTGCTTTCGGGCGGCGAGGAATTGCGCGTTGAGTGATTGCCGACGTATACTTCGCCGCTGATAAACCACGCTGGTAAGGAGACAAACATGAAGATAAAAAAACCGAGGCGAACAATTCTTTGTTTAATGGGAATAGTAATGGTGTGCTTGTTGGGCACGACGATATCCAGCGGCCAGCGTGGACCGGAAGCAAAGCCACAGATGGCGGAAGAGCTTTTCAAAAACGTGCAGGTACTCAAGGGCATACCCGTAGACGAGTTCATGGATACGATGGGAATGATTTCAGCTGCGCTGGGTCTGAACTGCCTGGATTGCCATACTTCGGACAGCGACACCGCCTGGGAGCGATTCGCTGTGGATACCGCGATGAAGCGTACATCTCGCCGCATGATCCAGATGGTCGCCGGCATTAATAAAGATAATTTCGGCGGGGGTAAAAGTGTGACGTGTTGGACGTGCCATCGCGGAGACTTGCGCCCGGCCACATTGCCCAATCTCACTGTCCAGTACAGTGCGCCCACGGAAGATCCGAATGATATTCAGATCCGGCCCGGTGGTGGCGGACCTTCCGCAGATGAAGTCTTTAATAAGTACTACCAGGCGCTTGGTGGAACTCAGCGCCTGGCCAGTCTCACGAGTTGGACCGCAAAGGGAACCTATACGGGTTTCGACACGCATCACACGAAGGTACCGGTGGAGATCTATGCTAAAGCTCCGAACCAGCGGACCCTCATTATTCACGCAGCATTCGCAGACAGAGTCTCTGCGTACAACGGCCGTGAAGGCTGGGTCGCAGCTGTAGAGAAACCGCTCCCGCTTTTGCCGATGACCGGAGGGAATCTGGAGGGACAAAAGATTGAAGCTCTGATGGCTTTCCCGTCACAAATCAAACAGGCCTTCGAGCAATGGCGAGTCGGCACAACTTCAATCGAAGATAAAGACGTCCGAGTGCTCCAGGGAATCAATCCCAGACAGCCTCCTCTTAACTTGTATTTCGATGACACCGGGCTTCTGGTGCGGATGGTGCGCATTGTCGATACTCCGATCGGCCGCGTTCCCACGCAGATCGATTATTCGGACTATCGCGATGTCGCTGGTGTCAAGATACCATTCCGCTTGATTTCGACTTGGACCGACGGCCGAGTCACCGTCGAATTGACCAACGTTCAGCCGAATGTCGCGATCGATGCATCGAGGTTCGATAAGCCTGCTCCTGCGCAAGTCCGGAAATGACTAATTCCAGATGGTGTGTGATCGACCCCCTGCCGCCTTCGGCGACTCTCCCCCTCGTGAGGGGGAGACGCGCGCGAAGCGAGCGAGGGGGTCGCTCACACACCATCTTTGATTTGCAGTTCAGCAACACGCCCTACCGTGAACTGTGCTAGTATCCTTCCCAAAATTCCGTTAGACCGATAGCAAAACTCACAGCAGTCGTTGCTCGCAGGAGGTACGTATGAAAATCGTCGTCTTCGCGATCATCTTGTCTGCGATGACCACGCCCCTCGCCGCCCAGTGGGTGGACTATCCCACACCCGGCATCCCGCGCACCGCGGACGGCAAGCCGAATCTCAGCGCGCCTGTCCCGCGCACCGCGGACGGCAAGCCCGACCTCTCCGGGATATGGCAAAGAATTTCGCTCAAATATGAGCGCAACATCGCGGCGGATCTGAAGCCCGGAGAAATCCAGCCGTGGGCTCAAACTTTAGTACGGCAGCGGGCAGAAGACTTGCAGAAGGACCACATGTCCGTCCAGTGCTTGCCGTGGGGTCCCAGCTACAGCAACAGCGCGCGTAGGGCAAAAATCGTTCAAACTCCAGGTCTGCTCTTGATGCTGGACGAGGATCTCACCTATCGTCAGATTTTCCTGGACGGGCGCACCTTGGAGACAGAACCGAATCCGAGCTGGATGGGTTATTCGGTGGGACGCTGGGAAGGAGACACGCTCGTCGTGGACAGCTTTGGGTTCAATGACCGGACGTGGCTGGATCGCGACGGTCATCCCCATTCCGAAGCGTTGCGCATGACGGAACGCTACAGGCGTCTGGATTTCGCCCACATGCAAATTGAAATCACGCTCAACGATCCAAAGGTATATGGGCGCCCCTGGACGGTGTCATTGAGCGCAGAGTTGAATCCTGATACCGAGTTGCTCGAGTCCGTCTGCAACGAGAGTCACCACAGCCTTGAGCACTGGGTCGGCAAAGCCTCCGATGAAAAAAAGTTCGAAGTGAGGGTGGCGCCGGAGATCCTCGCGAAATATGCCGGCACGTACGAAGAACTGGACTACTGGGGAAACCGGCCCCACCCTGCGATCATCGAAATCACAGTCTCCGACGGAGCGCTGTTCGCCGAACTCAAGGGACGCGAGAAGGTGCCGCTTGTGGCGCAGTCGGAAACGAATTTTTCCGGCTTTTATGGGCTGGGCATCAGCTTCGTCGCGGATGCCCAGGGAGTCGTGACGCACCTCCTCGAGAGGCGCATTTCACGCGACTACAGGTTTCGACGCACGACGAGATAGCCCTTAGACAAGGAGGCTGACGTGAAACGGTGGTTCATCCTGGCTGCGCTCGTGATTATCATTGCTGTCTTGTCATCTTCTCTATCCGCGCAGTGGCCTCTACATCCTGCACCAGGGGTTCCGAAAGGC
>DATFXZ010000145.1:0-6559 GCA_035315305.1 Terriglobia bacterium
TTTGAGGGTTCGTCGCCAACGCAGCTGCTGCAGCGCGGTATCAACGGCAGCACGTTCGAGCCCGGCAATACCATCATGGTCCTCTACTGTCCGTTGAAAGACGGCCGCCCGGGCGGCGGCCTCGGATGGGCAAGGCTCGCCAACGGCACCTTCATCAATCCGGCTGACGGCGGTTGCACCGGCAGCCCCGATGCGGTCGAGCGCTGGAAGGTCTGGCTCTCAAAGGGCTACACCTCGAATATCGAAGCGCAGAACGCGAAATAACTCAGCGCCGAGGAGGCGTTCGATGAAACGCATTACTCTCATGTGGAGTGTGCTCACCCTAGTATTGCTTGCGCCCACGGCCGTTTTTGCGCAGATTTCTTGCTCGCGTGAAGGGCTGCAGCGCGCAGTCGATCTCTACATCGCGGCCCAGACCAAGGGCGATACGACCGGCATGCCGCTGGCGATGGGCTTGGGTTACATGGAGAACGCGGCGCCCGCCGATATCAACAACGGCCTGATCAAGACGCCGATGAAAATTGATCACCATCGCAGCCTGCTCGATCGAGACACGTGTCAGACCTTTACGGAGGTGATCGTAACGAACAAGGAAAAGCCGTATGTCCTCGGTACGCGCCTGCGCCTCAACCATGACAAGATCGCCGAGATCGAAATCCTCTGGACGACGACGGGCTATTGGTTATTTAACGCCGACGCCTACTTGAAATATTCATCCACAGAAAACTGGAGCACAATTCCCGACGACAAGCGCGATACGCGAGGCACGCTGGTCTCCGCCGCTAATGCATACCTCGATGCCTTCCTCGAACAGAAGAAGGAACTGGTGCCATGGGGCTATCCCTGCAACCGAACGGAAGGCGGGGCGCACACCGGCAACGGGTCGCCTGCCGACAGCTGCGATGTCGGTGTCCCGAGCGGTGTGAACATCGCCAATCGCCGCTTCGTGGTGGACGAGACGATCGGTTCAGTCGTTGTGTTCTGCACCTTTGGCGCGGGAAACGCAACCGGCGGCAGCGGTGCGCCCGATACTCACCTCTTTCGCGTGGTGAACGGCAAGCTGCGGTACGTGCATACCCTCACGCATTTGTTGCAGGCGAATTTCCGGGGCGGACGTGGCGGTGGCCAGGCGCCGGGCGGAGCTGGCGGACCGGGCCGCGGAGCGCCGCCAAACAATCAGCAGTAGTGAGATGCGTTCGAAGAGCTAACGGCGTTCGATCCGGTGCGCCGTATCTAAGGAACGTATGGAAGGTCTAAGCGCAAGGGCTGGCCGTCCTTCGTCATTAAGCCGGGAGCGGTGTTGTTATCCTGGCAAATATATTCAAACAGTTCAATGTCTGGACTCCAGCGCAAATCGAAGCCGCCACTCCAGGGTTTGGTATAAACCTGAGGATCATCGATGAGGATTTCATATTTGATGGTATTGAAATCGATTCGCGTGAAGCGTTCGACTGCGTGAAGTTGTTCGGTGTGCGGCAGCCCCGTCCGATCAATCCAGAAGTTTTCGCTGAAACCTAGCGAGTCGACAACTAATGTGTCCTTTTCCCAGTACCCGACAGCATGCCCATAGGGGGACGGATCGAGTTTCTCAGGGTGAGACCGACCATCCATATAGATAATCCGAAACGTGTGGGGACCGCCTACATCGAAGATATAGATGCGTTGGAGGTCGGGCACATGCACAAACTCTACGCCATAAGGAGTCTGAAACTGACGAGCCAGGCCCGACGGATGACATCGAGTGTGCGGTTCGAGCTCGTGGATTTGCCGATCGTCGTAAAGCGCTTTGGCCCATGGCTGAAATGGAATCGTCTCAACAGGTGCCAGAGTCGAACGGCGGCCGAGGTCGTTACGATCGAGCGGTAGCCAGAGTCCGCGCTCCTGCGCTGTGATTCCAAGATTAGGCGTGCCGTCGGGAAAATGCGGCGCAGGCTTCGGGGGTGCAGTTGGCCGATTTCGGCTTTGAGCCGACAACGGTGTTGTTGCGATCGCCAACGCCAGCACTGTAAAGAACAGGTTCACGCGGCCGTATGTCATGGTAAGCCTCGTTTAATAATTTTCTGAGATTCTACACATCCTTGCACTGTAGCGGTGGCCTATGACCGCCGCTACAGTTTCGTCAGAGTTAAAAATCGATTCTGGCGTTGATCGTGATGGTCCGCGCTCCTGTAGTAGTTGTCGGATGCTGCGTGATCCGCCCGAAAGTGTTGGAGTTGATGTCGGTGTTCGGGTTGTCCCATACCGGTCTGTTCAGCACATTGACAGCGTCAGCACGGATGGTGAACATCTTTCCTTCACCAAACCGGGTTCGTTTTTGCAGCGCCATGTCAAAGCCCAGGCGGGCCGGCCCTTCAATGCCTGACAGAGCCAATGCTAGATTTCCTGCTGTACCGGGCTCCGGGTTTTTAAGGATGATATTTCCTGCGTTATCGACAACGACGTTGTTGCTGAATCGGCCGGCCACCGCCGCATTTCCGCCGAAGTCCGGCGCCGTCGCCCTCTGAACAGACAGACCTTCGAAGTATTCGACGAACCCGTCGCCCTTGCGGACCTTTCCGAGACTCTTCGGAAATGCGCCGACCAGATCCGGAGTATTAACACTTAAAGCGGTAGTGCCATTGCCGCGGCTGTCCAGAGTCCGCCTCGTCGTCGTGATACTCAGCGGCTGGCCACTGTTCCAGGAGAAGATTCCCGAAACATTCCAACCCTCAACGATTCGGTGAACCCACGCTGGCGCGGCCGACAGCAGCCGCTGGTTGGGACCGAACGGCAGTTCCCATGTGCCATGCGTTTTGAAGCTATGCGTGCGGTGAAAGATCAGCAGGCCCTTCTGCAGATCTCGATTCCGTGGATCGCGTTCGCTCGTAGTGGTGTCGCCGGTGTTGGAATTGCCGGCCGCGGAGTTGCCTATGGCTCTCGACCAGGTGTAGTTAAACTCGCCGCTGAAGCTGCGGGACAAACGCTTTCTTAAAGAGGTCTGCAGGGAGTGATAAGTGGAATTGTCATCGTTCCCATGAAGTTGGATTGAGCCGAACTGGGGATTCACCACGATAAAGTTCTCCGGGAATCCGTTCCGTCGCAACAACCCGCCGGCCTCGCCCGTACCCGTGGACGAGCTGTTCAGGAAGTTTGCCAGAGATGCGACTTCGCCGTTGGCGATCCATTGGTTCGTCGTCGCGAATTGCCGCAGTGCTTCCGAACCGCTGCCATTTCGTCCAGGGGTGATGGACCCGATCTGGATATTGTTGAGCATCACGTCGAATAAAGGCGCGTTGCCTCCAGCTCGAGTGATGTTGAACGCATCGAGGATGCCATTTTCGAAGATATTAACCGTGTTGAGTTCTTTCGCGGACCGAAGCTTGGTCCCTTTACTGCCGACGTAACGCACCTCCATTGTCAGGTTCTTTGCCAGCTCTTGCTGGACCGACAGATTCCAGTTCTGTACGTAGGGAACCACACGGTCGTCGGCGAATCCTTGCAACCCGGTTTCGCGATTCGTGAACGGGACCGGCTCCAGCGGCCGGATGCCGCCCGTCGGCAGCGGAAAGGCCGTCAAAGCCGACCCAACGTCCAGATACTGCGACGGTACCAAAACTCCAGGCGCGCGCGAGATCGATAACGAGGATCCAGGTGCGCCGCCGATGATGGTGGAGTACTGCAGGAAGGTGGGCGCCCCCGTATAGTTGACGCCGTAGCCGCCGCGCAAGACCGCCGAGCGCTTGAACCACGGAACGTTCCAACTGAAGCCGAACGAAGGCGCGATATTGTTCAGATCGTTGTTGTAGATCAACGTATCTGAATTCGGAGAATTCTTCCCCGCAAAGCCGATAATCGTCGGCGACCCACCCGTAGCCCCAGGACGGAACCGTGCGTTGAAGTCCCTTCCGGAGATACCGAACAGGGCGGCCTGACCACCAATAGGCTTCACACCCATTCCCGTGCTGTCATAAGGTGTGCCGTAGAGGTCGTAACGCACGCCCAGATTGAAGGTGAGATTGGGCGTTACCTTCCAGGTGTCCTTAAAGAAACCGGAGTAGTCGTTCTGATGGTATACCCTGGTCTTCATAACGCCGCCGTTCTGGAATCCAACGAAGTCCTTCTGGTCCGGCGAGAGCAAGAAGAAGTCCTGAGCAAGCGTATCAATAGAGCCGGCAAGGTTGGCCAGCAATTGCTGCGCGGTGGTGATATCGTTCGAATTCAGCCCGCGAAAATTGGTGGTCGTGATACCCGAAATGGCCACGGTCCCGATGCCCAAGTTCATTTGGGGACGGCTGTTAATGGCATCGTCTTGTCCGCTGCTGGAGTACGTCGCCTCGAAGCCGCCCTGGAACGAATGGCTCCCGTGAGTCCAACTCAGCGTGTCGGCAAATTGCATCAGCGGGCTCGAGTTGAACCTCGGGTTCTGTCTCACCCGCGCGAAGTCTCCCAGCACCAAGTCTCGCCCCGTAGCCGCCAGACCCTGAATGACTGCAACTCGCTGCCCGGCAATCTGCGGGAAGGCGGCGAACGCCTCTTTAGCGATCGGGCTGAGTTTGCTGGTGTCGAAGACGCCCCCCTGACAGCAGTTCAGGTCGGTCGGCTGCATGCCCGCCCACGTATCGACTTTTCGTCCCCAGCGAAATTCATTCACGATAGTCGGCGAAATGGTGGAAGTCCACGATGCCGTGGAAAAGGTTGGGTCACGGCGGATCTGTCCGAAGTACCCGTTGGGCCAATCAGGCAGGCCGGTCTGTCCCGTGACGCCCCAGTTGTTTTCGCGCGTCAGCGAGTACGACACTTTGTTGCTGTTGTTGAGCTGATAGTCGAACCGCATATTGTACTGGTTCCGGTTCGTGGTTTGGGTGTCACCCGTGGCGCCGTCCAATCCGGCGTTGCGCCGATGCCAGCGGATACCGGCGGTGTTGAGGCCATCACCGATGGTCCAGTCGTTCGGCAGTGGCATTCGGGACAGATACTGCGGTCCCACCCAGACCGGGTCGATCCGGGTGCGAAACGGATCCTTCACGTCGCTGAAGACGTTGAACGAATTCAAAAACAGCGGCGTACCCGTAGCAGGATCCGCGTTGTATACGTTCCCCTGGAGATTTACCGACGGCGTCGTCGCAAACGCATTCCCATTCCGGCGGCTTGCCCCGCCTGCGCTGCCAGGCGCGCCCGCCGTCAGATACCGGAAGATGCCTTGACGCGCTTCGGGCGTCAGCACGAGTCCGATAGTCTCTTCCTTCGAGACGAAGCGCTGGCCGTCGTACAGGAAGAAGAAAAATGCCTTGTTCTTGATGATCGGCCCACCAAGACGGCCGCCGAACTGATTCCGGTTAAGGTAGTCCTTTTCGGATCCAGCCAGATTTTGAAACCAGCTGTTGGTGGCCAGTTTCGAATTCTGGTTGGAGTAGAAAAGCGCGCCGTGGAACTGGTTGCTGCCCGAACGGGTTTGCAACCGCACCTGCCCTGAGCCTCGCCCGACGGCTGCGTCAACACTTGCGACATTCACCTGGACTTCTTCGACCAGGTCTGGGCTGGTGAACGTTCCCGAATACGCTCCGTTCCAGTCCAGGTAACGGCCGTCCCCGGTTGGTAGACCGTCGCGAGTTGTGTTGATCTGGCTCATGCGGGCGCCGGCGAAATTTTCACCCACGGTGCCAGCAGTAACGAACGCCAGATCGATCACGTTGCGCGTTGCCAGCGGAAGGCTGCGCACCTCAGTGTCGGGAAGTACGTCGCCCACAGTGGCGGTCGTCGTTGCCAGAGCAGTCGCCGAATCCGCAACAACTTCTACTGCCGTCGCGACCGTACCGACTAGCAACGTGAAGTTGAACCGCACCTGCTGGCCCTGGCTTAACTGGATGTTCTCGCGCGTGGCCGTCTGGAACCCTGAGAGCAATGCCCTCAAGCGATACGTTCCAGGTTGTAGACTGGGAATCTGATAGGCTCCGGCTTCATTGGTTAGCTGCGTCGTGGAGATTCCCGTATTGACGTTTGTTGCCGTCACCTCCACACCGGGAATCAGCGCACCTGTTGGGTCCGAGACGCTCCCGCCGATGCCTGCGCTCACCTGCGCGGAACTCTCTCGAGGTAATGAAAATAGAAGCACGACTAGTGCTGCAGCAATGCTTAAAACGTTCCTTCCACACATCTGTTTTTCCTCCCCAGCTCTCAATACAAAACTGCAGAGCATGAACGACCGGCGGTCTGCTCCCGCAGTACGCCCACAAAGGTCTCGTAGGGCTAGCCTGCCGAAAGCTTACGCTGACGGGCCGGTCCGTAACTTGAATCAGATTTCAACAGTAAAGTTGAGTGGAATTTTATATAGATGGGTACCCTGAGGCAATAATAAGGATAGCGATCAGAATGAAATCCAAAAGCTTGTGTAGCGGTGTTGGCCCGGTAGTTCAGCTTCGGATTGAACTCCTGGTGGTGGCCGTGTGTCAGCAGCCTTATATACCTCGCCCATTCCGCCGGCGCTAAGGTTTGTGTGTACCTGTAACAATTACGGATATGCACGACCACGCCGCCCGGGATATCGTTTTTTCTGATTGCCTGACGTTTGTTCCTGATGGGG
>DATFXZ010000146.1:0-4217 GCA_035315305.1 Terriglobia bacterium
CGGTTTTAAAAAGGTGCCGATGATGGAACTGAACATGTCCTTACGCAATGCGCTATCGGCGCCCTCGCGCTGGCTCATCAACTCGGCGTAAATACGGACGTTGTTTTCCCGAATTTCTCGCTGATTTTGCAGCCACGTGAACAACCCCGTGAGCAAAGTGCCGAAAAGCGGAAGTGCAAGGAACTTCACCCAACTCGATAACGTTTCTTCACGCATCTCATTTCTTCTTCAGCGTGTACTTGCCGTCGACCATCACGAGTTCGAAGTCATAACGAGTGGACTGGTCGTACGAAAAAACCTCCGTCTCGGCAGTTTAGTCGTTGTACTTCACAGCCAACATACATCTGCCAAATTCTTGCGCACAGATACTGTAAAAGCCGTCATCGTCCGTTTGCGCTTGATAACTGTTGGAACCACACATGACTGTGACTTCAGCGGCTTTCACCGGCTTACGATTTTCCGAGAGATGTCCAAAAATGTTACCTGCAAAAGCGGATAGTGGGCAGATGACTGCAAGGCACACTACAGCGAATGCTTTCATGATTTTCTCCTAATGCTCGATGCGACATTCGCCAATGCTTTTGCAATCAAAGGGCCGGGTAATTCAATTGGATTGGAAGCCCCGTAAACATTCGAGGCAGATTCAGGAGTTCTCGACGCCCTAAGTTGGAAGCAGGGCGTCGAGGGTTGCGTTGCAGCTGTAGTTACTTGTTACCGGGTTGTGCTCCGCCGCCGCGAGGCGGCGCGGGCGGCAGAGTTCCGCCTTCGGCTAGGATTTTCATATTTTGGAGGGCCTGCGTGAACTGCGCAGTCCTTCGCGTCTTGTCGCTCTCGCGGGCTGCATCATCCGCCAGCATGGAGTTATCGAAAACGAGTGTATAAACGAGCTTTGACGTCGTCGGCGTCAACGGCCTGGCTTCGAGAGTCCCGTGATAGAGATTGTATGTTTGACCGGTTCTCACTGGCTGCGTATACGTGTAGGAAAGTTCAGTTTTTCCCACGAGTACCTCGTTGGCAACGGATCGCACGGCGCCGACTTCACCGTCCTTTCCCGAAGTGATCGTACAAGGAATTCGCAGCCACTCACCGATATCGCAGTATTTTCCAACACGCTTCCACACCTCGGCGGCCGGGCGATTAACAGTGATTTCCATAGGAATGGTCACATAAGTCGGGTTGGCCACCACTGGACTGGCCTGAGCCCCCGGGGCGGCCTGAGCAGGCGGGGCACCGGGCGCCGGCGCCTGTGCGCCGGTGATGCTCGCCGAAAAGATGACTGCGAGCCCGCACGCCGCAGCTGTTTTGCAGAACTGATTCCGCATTGATCCTCCAAATGATTCGCCTTTCGGCGTTGTGTGACGCACATCTTGGCACAGGCTAGCCACGGCATCAACCTGATTGACCCGATGACAAAGGTTGTAGATGATTGGCCGAGCGGGATGAGGATCAGGGATGAAGTATCTGAAAAGCATTTTGGTTGGCGCTGCTGCCTCAGTCGTCACCGTGATCGTCTTCAGCATCCTGTCGGTGGTCCTGATGTCGCGCTTTCCCGAAGTGGCCTTGCGTATTTTTCCCGCCCAGCGGCATGAGCTTGGATGGGGCGCGTTTTACGACGTCGCTTTCCCGTTATGGCCGGCTGTCACAGTTGGTCTACTTGCATTCGCCACCGCGTTCAGTTGGATGCTCAGAAGAGCGTCGGCCTGACCCTCTGTTCAACCGGTCACGAACGATAGGCCTGCCGGCCGATACCCTGAATGGGAATACCCTGCGCTGCGAGCACCTCGTGCTGCAACGCGTACATGCATGCGGCGGCTTCATCGATCCGGCGTGTGAATGCGATGGATCCTTGCAGGATCGGCTTCAGGCGTTCGCGATCCTGAATGCGAGCAGGCGGATACTCATGTTCGACGATCAGGTATGTGTCCGCAACATCCAGCGGCAGGAGTTCGCGGGCTGCAAGTTGGTGATCAAGCCAATCGACTGTCCGATTCTGCAAATAAGCCAAAGGATCGTGGCGTGCCGTACCGGGCAATTCGTGTTCGCAAAGCACGACCTGTTTCTTCCAGGCATGGAGTTGGTCCTCTGGCCTTTCCGAAGGTTTGTCGCCGATCCAGTCGCCGCGTTTCAACGTTTGTCCGCCGTATCCCCAGGCTGCGACTCCCTTGGAATCGATGACCTGACCCTTAACGTGGAATCCGCCAATGAGAAAACCATAGCCCTCGTCTTTCAAGTACTGAAAGATGGAGCGAGTGTCCTGGCCCATGAGAATCGCGTGCGAGGGATCGTAGTGAATTCGAAACTGATCGCCGACCCCGTGCTTCTCGCAAATGCGATGCAGCGCGATCCAAGCGCCAGGCGTGTAGCCGATGTTGTTATGAAAATTGTCATTCGTGGTCCAACCCGGCATCGGACATTGCTCTATGCGGAACGTGAGACCGCGTTCCTTGGCGGCTTTCAGCAGAGGAACGAAATGCTCTTCGAAGTCGATTAGGTTCTGATCCATGCTGTGGCGCTGATTCCGCCCCACAAATCCACAAACCGCATTCACTCCCAGCAATGACGCCGCGTCCAAGGCGTGCATCATGAAATCGTGCTTCTTTTTTCGCAGCGCCGGATCGTCGTGGAGCATGTTGTCGAAGTAAGCGATATCCGACAGGCCGACACCCGTGGTCTTCAGCGCAGCCTCGATGCGGCGGGCGCGGGCCTGATCGAACCGACGGCGAAGATCAAGAGTGTTCGCAACCGGGTCCAGCATTGCTTCCGGGGGTACATCCGCCTCGGAGGGATGCAGCGCGGCTGAAAGTTGGACGCAATCGACTTGGAGTTCGCGCGCAAAATCAAGCCAGTCTTCAATTGCGCGATCGGGATCCTTGTCGCGGACTTCGCGCGGAGTAAGCTCCTGGAGGGCGGCTGTCAGCACGCCGATCTTCATGAATTTCGGTGCAAAATTGCGACTTGGCATCTCAGTATTCCACCTTTGTCCATATCCCGCCTTGCCCGGCGCTTTCCAGAATTGCTTCGATGATGCAGTTCGCTCGATATCCGTCTTCGAACGTCGCAAAGATCTCCGGGCGTTGGCCAGAAGCGATGCATCCGTATATATCGCGCATGACATTGCAGAACGCATCGGCCCACGCCTCTTGATGACCTGCGGGCAAGTGCGCATAACCGCGGACTTCAGCGTCCATGAGCGAAGGATCTTTTTGTAAGATCTCATTCGCTTTTTCGCGCCGACCAATCCAGAGCTCGTTCTGTTGCTCCTGCCGCCAGCAGAGCGATGCTTTCGAGCCGCAGACTTCCAGTACGAGATCGTTTTTGTGTCCCGCGCACACCTGGCCCGCCGAAAACGTTCCCTTCGCGCCGTTATCGAATCTGACCAGTACGGACGCCAGATCATCGACTCGAATGTCGACGGTTTCCAGATCCCCGGCGCCCGCTGCGTTCTGAAACGCGTCGCGCGCAACGCGCGATTTCTTCCTCGTTGGGATGACTGTCGCGATGTCCCCGAGCACATGAGTGATCCGCAAGCCGGTTATATGTTGCGCGAGATCGCACCAATGAGAACCGATGTCTCCCAAGGCAGATGACGCACCCCCCTTTTCCGGATCCAAACGCCACGAATAGTCTGTGTCGTTAAGCAGCCAATCCTGCAAGTAATATCCATGCAAAAATGTGGGCGTCCCAATCTCCCCTTTCGCAATCGCATGCCGGGCCTGTTGGACCAGCGGATTCCCTCGATAGTTAAAGGTCACGGCTGCCACTACGTTCGCTCGCTTCGCCTGTTGGACCAGTTTCCTGGATTCGGCTGCGGTCGCGGCCAGCGGCTTATCCGAGACAACGTGCTTGCCTTTTGCCAGCACCGCGGAGATCACGGCATAGTGCAAATGATTCGGCGTCGCAACGTGCACGACCTGCACGTCCGGATCATTAATCAATGCTTCGTAGTTTCCATAACCCCTTCGCGTGCCAAGCTGCTCCGCCTTTCGCCGTCCCGACTCTTCGGTGCTTCCGGCAACGGCTACGATGTCCACGAAGCCCAACCGCCTTACTGCATCGACATGATGAGGTCCGACGAATCCAGCCCCGACAATTCCCATCCCCAACCGTTTCCCTGCTCGATCGTCCATGCGCCGGATTATAGTTCTAAAAAACAAACAGCCCGTTCGGAATGTCTCCAGAACGGGCCGTTGCCGGGAGGCACGGGAACCTCAGGGGAT
>DATFXZ010000147.1:0-6298 GCA_035315305.1 Terriglobia bacterium
TGGGCTTCAAAATCGCTGTCGGCGGAGCCCGCCGGGAAAATGCCGAGGATGGGTTGCTGCCGTCCGAACGCTTCCGGGTTTCGAAGGAACTTGATCATCGTTTCCGTGGTCAGACCCTTCTGAATTGGGAGAATGACTCCATCAGCATTCCCCATGAGGCGGAGGAAATGTTTCAGCATCCGGTCGGGTGGATTCGGTTGCGACACAAACTTCGCAAGACTGCCTCTCTCAACAAGGATCTTCGAACCCATCAGCATCGCATCAGCGGCAGTTTTGTTGATGTGGTTACCGGCGAGGATCACTGGGCCGGCCCTCGGGAGATGCTCAAGGCCGAAAATCTCGACGCACCTGTCCAGCGCGAGCTGGTATAGCCCTACGAACGTGATCGTCGGCCAGCGCTGCGCCCACATCTGACGTGGGCTCGGTTTCAGTGCGACGGCCAGGAAACCGACCCAAGGCGCCGCGAACAAGCCAAGTAGGGCGAGACTACGTGTGGCGTTCTTGCCTGCGATTCCTTTCGACAAGCTCTCTCTCTTTCGTTGGCACGTTAGCATGGTGCCATTTCTTACAGACGTAAAATCCATCCGGACGATAGCGGCTAATGCAGGCCCAGCCTGGGTTTTAGCTTGGGGGCGGCCGGCAGGGTGCCGGTGTGAGGTGTTACGGGGTTCGCCCCATCCGGCGCCAAGAACTCACTTGCGTTTTGCAAGTGATGTGCTAATCTTCGGTGGTGCGTGGCAATAGGAAATCGCAACGCCGGTCTGGCTGCCCAGTAAGCATTTCCCTCGACAGGTTCGGAGATCGTTGGTCGCTGCTAATCATCCGGGATCTCATGGTTCGCGGATTTCGAACGTTTAAGGAGTTCCAACAATCGGGGGAAGGCATTGCTACGAACATTCTGGCGGATCGGCTCCAGACCCTCGAAGCAGCCGGGATTATCACAGCGGAGATTCAGGAAACCGATGGACGAAGGGTGAACTATCGACTGACGGAGAAAGGGATTGATCTGGCGCCGGTCATGCTGGATTTGCTCATTTGGGCAGCGCGGTACGAGCAAACAGCGGCGCCCCATGATCTGCTTGTGGACATTGAGAAGGATCGTGACGCGTTCCTCGCTGAAGTCCGGCGCCGCTGGCGAGAAGAGGATACGACTCCGTTGTTACCTAAATTCATTCATGGTGAAGTTAATCCGAAAACGAGGAGGAGAAAGAAATGAGTAAGGTGCGAGTACTGGTTGGCACACGCAAAGGCGCATTCATAATGACATCGGACGGCAAACGTCAACAGTGGGAGGTCCAAGGTCCGCACTTCGCAGGCTGGGAGATTTATCACATGAAAGGATCGCCCGCCGACCCGAATCGGCTCTATTTGTCGCAGTGCAGCGGATGGTTTGGCCAGTTGATCCAGCGCTCGAACGACGGCGGTAAAACCTGGGAGCCTGTAGGCAATCAATTCGCTTACGTCGGCGAAGCCGGCACGCACCAGTGGTACGACGGAACGTCCCGTCCATGGGCATTCAAGAGAGTCTGGCACCTGGAGCCATCACTCTCGGACCCCAATACCGTCTACGCCGGCATTGAAGATGCCGCGCTCTTCCGCTCAGCTGACGGCGGTCAAACCTGGCAAGAACTGCCCGGACTGCGCGGCCATGGCTCGGGGCCGCGGTGGCAACCTGGCGCAGGTGGGCTATGTCTACACACGATCCTGTTCGATCCAAGTAACGCTCGCAGAATGTTCATTGCCATCTCCGCTGCGGGCGCCTTTCGCACCGACGATGGCGGCGATACCTGGCAACCAATCAACCGCGGTCTGGTGTCCCAATATATCCCTGACCCGAAGGCAGAGGTCGGCCACTGCGTTCACCGCATCGCGATGCATCGGTCACGTCCGAATGTATTGTTCATGCAAAAACATTGGGACGTGATGCGCAGCGGCAACGCCGGTGACTCATGGCAGGAAGTGAGCGGGAATTTGCCGACCGACTTCGGATTTGTTATCGACGTTCATGCACATGAACCCGAAACCATTTACGTCGTTCCCATCAAGAGCGATTCCGAGCACTTTCCGCTCGACGGTAAACTGCAGGTTTATCGCAGCCGGAGCGGTGGAAACGACTGGGAGCCGCTCACGAAAGGTCTCCCGCAGAGCAACTGTTACGTGAATGTTTTGCGCGATGCCATGGCCGTCGATTCGATGGATACGTGCGGCATCTACTTTGGCACCACCGGAGGCCAGGTGTACGCGTCCGCCGATGCAGGAGACAATTGGTCGCCAATTGTCCGGGATCTTCCAGCCGTACTCTCCGTTGAAGTTCAGACGTTGCCATGATTCGAGTTGTACTTCCAACACATCTACGGAACCTGGCGAAAGTCAGTGGAGAGGTGGAACTCGAGGTCGAGGGAACGATCACGCAACGGTCCGTGCTCAATGCACTCGAGGCTCGTTATCCAATGCTTCGGGGAACCGTTCGCGACCATGCCACTCAATTGCGCCGTCCTTTCGTGCGCTTCTTCGCATGCGAGCAGGATCTCTCGCACGAACCACCGGATTCGCTATTGCCCGAGGCGGTTGCCTCGGGCAGAGAACCCTTGTACGTCGTCGGCGCGATTGCCGGCGGAGCCTACTCTCGCGCGCGATAGATGATCCTGCCGCTGCGCAGCGTGTATTTAACGTCCGACAGGGCTCGAATATTTTTCGAAGGATCCTCTTTCAAAACGACGAGATCAGCGTCCAGACCTGAGGCGATTCGCCCGAGTTGTTTGGCTTCTCCAAATCGTTCGGCCGGCGCAGTGGTCAGTGCAGCGAGAATCTGGCGAAAACTCATCCCGGCCTCAGCCATTAACGCGTATTCCTCGGTCGGATCATAGTCAATGGCGCCGAGATCGTTTCCGAATAGGACCGTCCCTCCAGCCGCGACCCAAGCTCGAAGCTGACCAACCTCGGTGTTCGCGACTTGCTCTTGAGCAGATATACGGTCGTGGCGCATATAGTACTTCCATATCGTCAGAGTCGGTATGAGGGCAACTTTTCGCTCCTTCATTGCGGTAAGTATTGATTCGTCCCACGGACCGGAATGAGGAGTCGTGTGCGCGATGACATCCACTCCGCTTCGAACCGCAGCCAGTATGTCCTCACTACGATCGGGGTGAAGAAAGACCAGTTTCCCTGCTCGATGCGCCTCGTTTACCGCAGCTTGCAGCGCGTTGTCGGGAAGCGACGCACTACGCGGTGAAGAGCGAAACAGCTTTATGCCGTCCACGCCATCATCCAGCAGCTTCCTGGACGCGGCAGCCGCTTCCTTAGCGTCCGTTATCTCGGGCACAGGTACATTCATCCACCCCATTACGTTGACGACTGTTTCGGAGGGAAGAGCACCCTTCGGAACGAGACCCTCGCCTGTCGAACGAATTCTCGGGCCAGGTACTTCCCCTGATTCGATACGCTCGCGAAGAGTGCGCGTGTTCTTCCATAGGGATGAGAGGTCGAACACGCTGGTAAATCCATATCGTGTGAGCATGTCCTGCAGCTGCCGGCCGAGCTCGGCTGCTGGGATTTCCTCTGCATTCGCCCACTTTCTTTCAGTGAAATGTACGTGGCTGTTCCAAAATCCTGCCGTGATCGTCAGCCCCGAACAGTCGATCAACTGTGCAGTTTGAGGAATCTGCACGACTGCACTACTGCCGACAGCGACTATCTTCCCGGCACGGATGAGCACCACTCCATCGCGAATAGGCTGTTCTGTGGGACTAACATAGATCGTCCCGCGCACTAACGCTAAATCGCCGTTCGTGGAGTATGGAGTTTGACCAAAGAGCGCTCCAATGACAGGAAAAATTGTCGACCCCAGCAACACTGTGAGGAATGGCAAACTACCACTCATATCGCTCTGTTCCCGTCCGGGATTATATGCCGCCGCGCGCCGTCCCGAGAGCGGCGCTCCACGCTTCAATGTATTTGTAACCGCTGCCTGTGTTGAACAACACGACAGTTTCGTTACGCTCGACCTTCTTCTGCCCGACAAGTTTTTGGACCGCAACAACTCCAGCGCCACCTTCAGGAGCGGCGAAGATAGCTTCGAGAGACGCCATGTCACGGCAGGCTGCAAGCATTTCGCTGTCGCTCGCTGCAACCGCCTCGCCTCGGCTGGCATAAAGGTCCGCGAGGATCAGAGAATCGCCGAGCGGTCTGGGAACTCTCAAACCGGAAGCTACTGTGGCGGCGTTGGTCCAGAACTCGGCACTTTCGCGGTGCTGCTCGAACGCCTTCACGATTGGTGCGCAACCTGCTGCTTGTGCGGCAATCATCCGCGGACGCTCGCGACCGATGAGACCCATGATTTCTAGTTCTTCAAAAGCTTTCCACATACCGATTAATCCGACACCGCCGCCAGTGGGGTAAACAATCACGTCCGGCAACTTGCCGCCGAGTTCCTCCCACAGCTCATAACCCATCGTCTTTTTACCTTCGATGCGATAAGGCTCCTTTAACGTGGAGACTTCGAACCAACCTTCTTTGATTCTGTTTTCGGCAATAAACTTTCCGCAGTCGGAAATCAACCCGTCGATCAGACGCACATCGGCGCCAAAGGCGCGGGCTTCCATGATATTCACCATTGGCGTATCTGCCGGCATCGCGATCACGCATCCAATGCCGGCCTTTGCCGCGTACGCTGCTGCCGCACCACCCGCATTTCCCGCAGTAGGAAGAGCGATGGTTTGTACTCCAAGGGCTTTAGCCATCGTCACAGCAGCCGAAAGTCCCCGCGCCTTGAATGAAGCCGTCGGATTAAGTCCCTCGTCCTTTATATAAAAATTGCTCAGCCCCAGCCGCTCGCCGAGTCGTCGCGCATGAATCAGTGGTGTCATACCTTCGCCGAGAGTGACGGGGGGCGCAGCAGGTAGCACTTCCTCATATCGCCACATCGTCCTTGCGCGGTCACGCAGGGCATCAAGAGTGAGCGTTCGCGCTGCCAGCGCGAGATCGTATCGTGCAAGCAATGGCGAGTTGCAGGCAGGACAAAGGTTCTGCAATGAAGAATAGGACGCGGCTTTCTTACATGCTGCGTTGGAACATTGGAGATGAGTCATGGTCGAAGGCATGATAGGAATTTATTGTTTATTTGAGAGATTTGGGTAGGTCAAATTTCAAAGTGCATGCTCCGATATCTCCGAACTTCGACTTCAAGTAACACTTGAAATCGAAGATTGGAACTATTGGAGTAGGCAATCGTGTGTTATCGTCGGGCTCGATATGGCGGAGCTCGCACAAGTCGGCGTGTTGCCTGAGCGGAATCCCGTTGCTGTACGGTCTCCGCGGCACTCCGGTATTGTCCGCATTACGCATTGGGTCAATTTCCTTGTCTTCCTCGCACTACTCACGAGTGGTGTGGCGATCCTGTTAGCTCATCCAAGGCTCTATTGGGGTGAAACGGGCGCGTTCGGCAGTCCGCCACTCATCGAGCTGCCTCTGCCCTTGAACCTCGATCAGTCGGGATGGGGCAGAAGTTTGCATTTCCTGGCGGCATGGCTCTGCGTCCTGAACGGAGCAGTTTATCTGGTTTACGGAATGACTTCTCATCACTTCAAAACGCACATGCTGCCGGATCGGGCCGAGATAGCATTCAGTCCAATCTTGAAAAAAATCTCGGACGCCGTGCACTGGAGGAAGCCGAGCGAGGAGCAGACGACATACAACGTGCTGCAGCGGATTACATACCTGACAGTTGTCTTCGCGCTCTTTCCATTGATGATTGTCACCGGCCTGGCCATGTCGCCGGCCGTGACCGCCGCAATACCCATGACTGTCGAAATCTTCGGCGGCCATCAATCGGCGCGAACCATTCACTTCTTCGTGACGAATCTTCTGGTCCTTTTCTTGATCCTTCACGTCGCAATGGTACGTCTGGCCGGATTCTGGAATCGAACGCGTCCCATGATCACGGGCCGTCGGGCCGGTGCAACGGAGAGCATATGAGTCATTCCTTCACACGACGGAGGTTCATCACCGGCGCCATCGCGGCCTCAGTGAGCGCGACTGCATCAGGAGCCGCCGCGGTACTGGCGAGGCGACACGGACTGGTCCCTCCTGACTACGGTGGTTTATTCGGGGTTGGAGAAACGTTGACCTATGCCGCGCATCGTGTCCTGTTATACCGGCAGCCGTTGGCGCGAGAGTTTCGGCGGGATCAGATCTCCGAGAATTTTCCGGCAATCAACACGACGTTCCCGGAAGGCGATTTGTACCGGCAGGACGTCCTTAGTGGTTTCCGCGAATGGAGGCTCACGGTAGATGGTCTGGT
>DATFXZ010000148.1:0-4047 GCA_035315305.1 Terriglobia bacterium
TCTGTAATCTTGTGGTCGATCTTGACCGTGTACTCCTGTTGGAACTTATTGTTGATGAGCGCAGTCCGCGTGTAATTGGTGCTGCCGTTGTCGACATTCTTATCCGGCAGTGGCAGATACTTCAGCATTGCGGCGGCAACCGGATTGATCCGGTCCGATGGGATCCGATTTCCTTGGAAAGGAGCGCGCACAACTGTCAAAGGGTCATAGATAATAACTGGCCGGCCTTGACCATCGGTCAAAGCGGAAAAGTCGCCGGCACGTTCGGCTGCTGTCGGAAATATAACGCTGATGTTTCTCGTCTGCACGTCGTGATAATTCTCACCAGCAAACCAAAAGAAAGTCCTGTTCTTTATGATGGGACCGCCGACACCGCCACCGAACAGATAGTAGGGATTGTTCGGTTTCGGAATGCCTGCTTTCTGACTGAAGAAGTTATTCTTCTCGGCCCAAATGGGACGAGTCTGGAAGAAGCCGGTGCCGTGAAAATCGTTAGACCCCGTTTTTAGTGTCGTGTTGAACACGCCACCGCCTGTACGTCCCATTTCGGCGTCATAGGTATGCACTTGGACTTTCACGTCCTCGAGAGCTTCGATCGTGGGATTCGCAGTCGCTCGATTGCGAAGGTCAGTAATCGGAACGCCGTCCAGCGTGTAGTTATTTCCACGCCGTGTGCCGCCGCCGAGTGACAGGAGCGAAGCGTTCGTCTGGTCCTGCTGCCGGTTGAATTGAGTATCACCGGACGGAATGACTGTGGGAACGGATACGCCGATCATGAAGGCATTGCGTCCTGGAGCCGGCAGTCTTTCCAAGGATAATGAGTCGAGTACCGTCCCCGTCGACGCGTTGGAGGTTTCGAGCAGTGGAACGTCGGCGCTGACACTCACAGCTTCGGTACGGGCGCCAACTTCCAACTTCAAATCGAGCGTGACAAATTGCTGCGTACCGATACGGATGCCGGCAAGGTCGATTGGCGTGAAACCCGCCAGTGAAGCTTTCAGCCCATACGAACCGGGCTCGAGCGCAGCGAAGCTGTATTCGCCGCTATCGTTCGTCACCGTTGTCCGCGAACGACTCGTCGCTTCGTTCGTTAGCGCGACTTCGACGCCGGGAACAACAGCGCCACCCGCGTCCCTTACCGATCCGCGC
Source organism: Terriglobia bacterium (assembly GCA_035315305.1). GTDB lineage: Bacteria > Acidobacteriota > Terriglobia > 20CM-2-55-15 > 20CM-2-55-15 > 20CM-2-55-15. The sequence goes on from DATFXZ010000148.1 coordinate 1,150, forward strand.
AGGCCTCCCTGGAAACCTTGCCCCAACAGGGCAGCTGATAGAGTCACTAATCCGATGAAAGACAACGTTACTCGGGATGTCATAAGGTCCTCCATAAAACACGCCGGGGTGCTGTTCACGGACGGGGTGGGGTGAATTTCTGACACAAGCCATACGCGACGAAACCTGAACGTCAAGCGCCGGATTTGGCCTCACTCTTCTTATTTGCGAAAACTTCTTTGAACGCCTTCATGAAACGGTTCATCTCATCTTCGGTACCAACCGACACGCGAAGCCATTCGTTCATTGGCGGGAACTTACGTCCGACAAGAATTTCTCTTTTCTTGAACTCCTCTCCGACTTGCGTAACGTCTGTCTTCACGTTCACCATGAAAAAATTGGTCTGAGATGGGATCAGCTCGTAACCCATGGCTTTCAGTTCGTTCATCGCCTTGTCGCGCACCTGTTTGTTGAGCTGCTTCATCTTTGCTTCGTACGTAGTGTCTTTGAGCGCGGCAACGCCGCCATATTTGACCACCGCACTGGTGTTGTAGCTGACGACCAGCGGCTTCAGAAGGTCGATAATTTCCGTAGGCGCTACTGCGTAGCCCAGCCGCATGCCGGCCAAACCCGCAATCTTGGAAAATGTGCGGGCGACAATCACTCTCCGGCCTTCGGTCACATATTTGATGGAAGGTTCATAGTTTGGATCATCGACGAAGTGATGGTAGGCCTCGTCGATGAATACCGTAATGTCTTCCGGAATGCTGTCCAGCAGTAGTTTGATGTCTTGTTTAGAAACAATCCTGCCTGTTGGGTTGTTCGGATTGCAGATATACACGAGACCGACATCGCGAGCATTCAACTTCGTCGCGTGAATGATCGCGTGCATGTCAGCGTCGTAAGTCTTCGTTAACGGAAGGGCGATCGCTTTCGCTTTGCTGTTGGTGGCGTAGCGGTACACGGTTTCATAAGTTGGATCCACGCCCACAACGAGTTTGTGATCGGGGAGAAAAGCATCGTCCACGATTTTCAGGATCTCGCTCGAACCACACCCGAGAACGATGTTCTCAGGCTTGACGCCATGATGTTCGGCAATAGCGTCGATGATGCCGCCGTCTGGATAGGCATACCGGTTTGCGTATTTCCACGCGTCGTTCATGGCCTTCATCACGGTTTCAGAAGGCCCATATGGATTCTCGTTGTTGGCGAGTTTCGCAAATTTGTCGTAATCGATTTTTTTATCCGGCGCGGCTTTGGCGGCTGCTGCTGCTTGAGGGGAGCGGGTCTGCGCCGAAGATCCCATGGGCGCCACACTCGCGTAGCCCAAGACCGCTACGACGTCTCTCACGAACTTTCTGCGGGCAATGTTAGCGTTCCTCATCTTTGCTCCATTCGTTATTTTTAGAATTCATGGCCGATCATGTTCCGATTGATTTCCGAAAACCCCCGGCTGAGCTGTAATCCAGGGAAAGTACCGAGGCGGAACCGCTTTCGGGATTCAAAAATTTCGGGAGTATTGGTTCCATTCAACATCTCCAAACGGAAGCTAGCGCGTTCTACTTAAATGCTTCCACGGGACACGAACTGCAACGCTGCATCTTCTTCCCGGACCGTTGATTCTGGACGTGGAATCTTACCGGGCACTCTACTCCGTTCAGGTCGCGGATTCAAATTTTTTAGACCGAAAATTTCGCGAATGCTGGCGCTTACGTTTGCGGGTGAGCACTGCGCAGGGTATCGGATGTTTCAATTTCCGGCATTTTCCGCTGCTTTTGCCGGGTACTTTTTCGACTTTAGTTGAGGCGGCCGAGTCCCACTTTGGCGCATTCGTCGGTTCGTTATTTCTCGAAACGAAGGATCGCATGTGAACCAGTGTCAAAGATTCTTACAACTGAGTTCTTGACCCCAGGCCGTATGAAAGGTACAAAACCTCCATCGATTTCAGAATGCTCTCGAGAACGCACCAAGTGAACACGACTCGTCGGTTATTTGTTGAAGGGAGCGCACGCTTGGCTAATCGTTCCGACGGCTCGATAACAGCGGCCATCCGCATACTGAGGCGTTGCGCACGACCGAACGCTTCCGTCGCGTCAACTTCGGCCACATGGAGGTCGACGTCACGATCGACGACCCGAAAGCGTACTCACGACCGTGGAAGTCGGACACGATGCGCTTCACCCTGCAGCCGGACACGGAACTGATGGAACATCTCTGCGAAAACAACCGTGACCTGCCGATTCTTGAGCGGTATTGGCGCGGACAGGAGCAGGCTGGTGCATCGACGAAGGGAAAACAGTGATGAAAACGAAACCGAGAAAGGGAAGAGCGATGAGATATCCGATTAGGGAATTGCTGCTAAGTGCTGCTCTGTTGTGCGCCGTCAGCGCACGGGGAGTCGCCCAGGCACCACAGGCGCCCACGTCGGAGACACCCACAGTAATCCAAAAGACCGTTCCGAATTTCGTGCCTGTTACCGATGCGATGCTGCGAGCGCCCAAGCCCGAGGATTGGCTGTTGTACCGCGGGAATTATCAGGGCTGGGGATACAGTCCGCTTGAGCAGGTCAACAAGACCAATGTGAAGAATCTGCAATTGGTGTGGTCACGCACTATGACTCCCGGTCTCAATGAGATCACACCGATTGTGCACGACGGAGTCATGTATCTGGGCAATCCGGGCGACGTGATCCAGGCGATCGATGCGGCGACCGGCGATTTGTTTTGGGAGTACACGCACCCGTTGCCGCCGCGCGACCAGTTTCCTGCGATCCACGGCCAGCGCAAGCGCTCCATCTCGCTGTATGGCGATAAAGTGATTTTCGCTACTTGGAATAATTTCGTCGTAGGGCTGGACGCTCGTACCGGCCGCCGGGCCTGGCAGAGCAATCGAGGTGGTAACCTCTTCGTACAGAATTCC
>DATFXZ010000149.1:0-5242 GCA_035315305.1 Terriglobia bacterium
GGCCGTGCCACTGGACAGGATGACATCCGGTGCCAGCGCGACCAATTCGGCTGCATATCGGCGAATATGGTCAGCATCTGTCGCCCCGCGGAACTCGATTCGCGCGTTGCGGCCCTCGGTCCAGCCCAGTTGTTGGAGGCCCTGCAGGAATGCAGCGTGACGGGCTTGCGTTTCCCTGTCGTCCGCAGCCAGGCTCATTATGACACCGATGCGCCGGACGCGCTCGGGTTGCTGCGCGCGCGCCGCCAGCGGCCACGTCGCCGCGCCGCCAAGCAGCGTGACGAACTCGCGCCGTTTCATGGGTTTTTCCGAAAGCCAACGATCACGGACTACGTATAACACGTCAGGTGCGTGAAATCGCAGCAAAAGCGACCAAAGACAGACGCAATACGTGGAGAAGGACCTGGGAGATTGGGCAACCTATAAACTCCAGAACGGGTTCAGGATCCGCAGATGGCGTCGCACGTCAAACAAAGGCGTGAGGTCTTGTCCGAGAGCCGGATGCAGGAGATCCGCCTGTCCGGTTCGATGAGCGGAATGTGGAAACGGACCCACGGCTGATCTACTAAGGCACCGCCAGACGAAAGGGGCGGCAACAGATATGGTCAGCCTAGAGCCACCGCGCCACATTCCGACTCTACCGAAAGCGGAGATGGTAGTGCTCGGCTGGCTCGGGGTAGTGACTTTAACCCTTAGGCGCCGTCGCCTTGTTGGTATGGCAGTTGCTACGACCCTAAAGAACGAGTTCGAATGCACTGGGCATTGAGCAGATATGTCGACGCAAGCTGCGCATGTCCGCTTTGAGTTAAAGCGGACATGGCTGCGGGGTGACGCGGCGTCTCCCTCAGTAATCGCGGCTTCCCGTGATCCAGCCGCGTGAGCGGGCCGGTGCGGTAGAGCGAGCCGCGGCGAGAGATCAGGGTTTAGCTGCTTTTTTTTGCCGCTGACGCTTTCGCATCCGTACGCCAGCTCCCCCGCCATCTTCCTGGATAAACTGGACGCCTCCCGCTTCGATCGCAGTTCGAATCTTGTCGCCGGTAGCGCCCCGGCCGCCCAGTGTACCGTCCGCAGACTCGAGCCGCGCGATCGTGGGCTCCGAGACGCCTGATCGCCGCGCCAGCTCCGCTTGGGACCAGCCGAGTAAGGCGCGCGCCGCTTTGATCTGCCGAACAGTTACCAACGGGTGCCCCTTTTGATAGAATTTCTATTGACTTTGAGTGGGCGCCCGATTTAATAGATTTTCTATCAAAACCATCCCACCCCGAGTTTCGCTTCGCTGGAGAACTTTAATGACGCAGCATAATCCTAAACATAAGATCTTTATGGGTCGCCGTGCATTTATCGGTGGTTCTGATGCCCGCATAATTATGGGAAGTGACGAAGAGGCGCTCATCGGCCTCTGGCGTGAAAAACGCGGTGAAGTCGGACCGGAGGACCTATCAGGTAACCTCATCGTACAGCTTGGAAAAGTAACCGAAGACCTGAATCGGACCTGGTACCAGCGCAACACGGGCCGAACCGTCGGAGAGGTCCAACGCTTGGTGAAGCACTCCGCCCTCCCGTGGATGGCGGCGACCCTCGACGGCATTGTGGAAGGAATTGGGGCCGTTTTCGAAGCCAAGTTCATGCTGCCCTGGTCCTTCTCGGAAGAGGCGGCCGCCGAAAAGTACATGGCCCAGGTCCAACATAACATGTGGGTCACCCACCTGAGGTCCGCGGTTCTGTCCATCATCACCGGCGGCGGCAAATGGGTGGAGATCACCATTCCGTTGGACCCGCTGTACCTCAGCGTCCTGGTGTCCGCCGAAAAGAAATTCTGGCGCTGCGTCCAGTCGGGTGAGGTGCCGCACCTGATCAATGCGGAGCCGCCGCGTCCGCGCATCGAGGCCATCCGCATCGTCGATATGAGCTCGTCGAATTCCTGGGCAGAGTTCGCGGCACTGTTTCGCAATACCCGCGGTGCCTTCCTCGATCACGAACGAGCAAAGAGCGAGCTCAAAGCCTTGATGCCCGAGGACGCCAGGGAAGCGATCGGGCATGGCGTGCGCGCTAAGCGCTCGAAATCCGGTGCCATAAGCTTCGACGTACTGGAGAGGGAGGCCATCCATGCACCGCTCCAGTGAATCGTTCGCCGCTCTGGCCTCGGCCTTAGCCAAGGCGCAGGCCGAGCTCATCAACCCGGATAAGTCACTGACGGCGACGATCCGCAGCCCGCGCCCCGGTGAGAGGGACCGCAGCTTCCGCTATGCGCCGCTGGCAAGCGGCCTCGACATTGTGCGCAAGACGCTCGGCCAACACGAGATCGCAACCGTGCAAACCACCGCGATCGATCAAGTGGCCGGCATGGTCAATCTCACCACCATGCTGGCCCACAGCTCAGGGGAATGGATCGCTTCCGATTGGCCGGTATGCCCGATTGCTGAGATGGCGCACCCGCAACGCATGGGGACCGCTCTCACCTACGCTCGGCGTTATGCGCTGTTCACGCTGGTGGGAATTGCTGGAGAAGACGATTTGGATGCGCCCGACATCTGTACGCCAGGCCCAGTGACCGAATCATCGATTGGCCGAATCCAGACGCCGTCGCAAGCGCCGGGGAACGGCGGAATGCGCGCAACGCCAAAAACCGGAAGCACAGTTATCTTATCGGCCGAGGAATCGGCCGCCCTGCGCGACCGTCTCTTGAACGAGATTACAGCGCTGCGATCGCAGGACAGCGCGACGATTTGGGCAGGAGAGGCCCTTCCTCTCAAGAACCAGTTGAACGAGGGGGATGCAAGCCTAGTCGGGCAAGCATTCGAAAAGAAAATATTCGCGGTCGTGACGCCGGAAACCGCCGCGGTAATCTCCGATGGTTCCTCTGATTCGGTCACTGGTTCCTCGAATCTTGCTTTTCAGGAAGCTGCTCCTGCAGGGAATGCAGCCGCTCAGCATCAGCATCGTACCATTGACAAGAGCGTACTCACTGTGAGCGCGCCACGCCGCTACCGCAACAAGGCCCATCTTCGGTTCGTCACCCAGCAGCCGTGCCTGCTCTGCGCGCGCAAGCCGTCGGATGCGCATCACCTGGGATTCGTGCAGCCCCGTGCGCTCGGCCGCAAAGCCAGCGACGAGTTCGCGGTGCCACTCTGCCGCATCCATCACCGTGCTGTTCATCGCTCACGCGACGAGCGGGCGTGGTGGAAAGTCAACGGAATCGACCCAATCAAGGTGGCACGCAAACTCTGGAAAGAGACTCGAAAAACCCTCAACCCGCCGACCATTGAAGGAGCCGCATTGCCAATTCCCCGGTCAGCCGCACTCGCAAGCGAAAGCGAGGCTTAGATCGGCGTTCCTGTGAAAAGCTGAAACCCCTCTCCCACATAATTATCTTTGGCATAGACCTCGAAGCCATGGCAGGCGTCATCCTGTTCGAAACAATTGGTGAGGCTGAGTCAGACGGGGCCGATTTCGATCAGCGGGTGCGACATCGAAGATCGCGCCGTAAAGGTTGGCGTGCCGGGCTTGCCTCCCACACAGTCATCGAAAATCTCGAAGATCCGCAGTGCTACCGTTCATTCGAACGTACCATCGTTGGCAGCTTCGGCCCCCGAACAATTATCGAGCTTGAGCTCATTCATCGGCTTGCTTCCCTGTTGTGGCGGCTTCGTCGCGCCAGCGCAATCGAGACCGGGCTCTTTGGAATGCAAGACGGACAGCAGACCGGAAGGCTGCCGGCTCTTCTAACCCCCATTAAGGCAAACCGCGCCCATGCAAACAGGTCGGCAAGCAGCGTCATGGCGCAACACTTTATGGACCTTTGTCGCTTCGATCCTGCTCTGCTTGATCGTGCGGGCGCTTACGAGATGCGGTTATGGCGTCAGACAGCGCAAACGATCTGGCTGCTCGACGCAATCAGGCGGCCTCCACCCACCGTTGCGCGGCGGCCCTATCGAAAGTTGGCGCCGCACTACCTGTGGGATAGGGGTGCATGAATTATTGATGCTGGTTGACGACGCCGCGTTTCTTGCGGGAGGCTTAGAGTGATTCGATTCGCGTTGGTGTAGGTGGAGTTTGTGATGACTGTCAGAGTTAAGAAGAATCATCCAGCACTGAAGCACGGAGGCTTTAGTGTAGCAGCGCTCCTGCCCGGAGAAGATCCGGCCGCTTTTGAGAAGTTGTACCAGGACTTGATAGCCGAATATCAGATCGACGGTCCGTCTGAGTACGATACCATTGCAACCATCGCACGCCTAATGTGGCGCAAACAAAATCGGGAGACCTTTCGCATCGCGGAATCTGCGCGTAACCGCTATTCAGCCATCATATCGGCGAAGGTTCCGTCCACAACGCCGCCGCCTTACGATTTCTCTGTGATGCTAGGTAGTCCTCCTGGTTGGGTTCCCCCTGATCCTGCAGAAGTCAAAGCGGCTACGGCGGTTGCGGACGCCGAAGCTCGGAAGGAACTCGGACCTAGGTACATATTTGTCGAAATGGGAAAAGAAGTGACTATTTCCAAAATGCTTGAAGACCTCGAAGTTGAAGAGTGTCTAGACGCCATGATCCACAAACAGTTCAAGCATTTGTTTTTCCTGAAAGGCCTTAAATCTGTTTCATCAATGGCGCCGTCCACTTCTGTGCCTCGAATTGAGGGACCTCAGAAGGCCGCCTAGATCGCGCGTCGCGGGCGCTTTGACGTTCGAAGGAAGCAGGCCGAGAAGACACGTGCAATTCCGACAAATATACACGCATAAGTTGCAAATCTGCAAAATGGGAACGCAAATCCATTGCAAAATCAGACGTCTAGTATATTTGATGAAGCGCAACGAGCCGCCTGGCGGAATGCCCCGAACCCGGCTTGCCGGCAAAATTCAAATTGGAGACTCTAACGGTGCCGTTTCCGCTCGCAGCATGAAGGCTGTAACGCGGATGCTCTCTGTTCTCTACCCTGCACCCCTTACCATCCAGATACCGGAATCCGCCGTACCACCGCGGTGATGGACCGTGTGCACCCCCTGCCCGCCGGTGGACGCGATTGGAAGATTGCTCAACCCGCAATTTCGGTGAATACACGCTTCTCGAAGATTCTCGTTACTCTTGGGGATCCTCGGGGAAACTTTAGATCGCGCCGCGCGCGCGCAGCACGTCGAGCGCGATACGGTGAGCTTCGTTCGCGGCCGGAACTCCGCAATAGAGCGCGAGGAGCAGCAGGACCTCGCGAATCTCTTCTGCAGTGCAGCCGTTGGTGAGCGCGCCGTTGAGA
>DATFXZ010000150.1:0-10471 GCA_035315305.1 Terriglobia bacterium
TCAAAGAACTTGAAGAGCGGAAAGCGGAGTTCGCTGTTGATGACGAGCATGGCATCACCACCTACAGGCGCGCCTAGCGGATCCAATGGACCTAACTTGTTTTGTTCGAAACCGCGGACCGTCGTGCCGCCTCCAGCGAAGAATCGTTCACTCTGACTGACTTGATCACCGAGACCCTTGGACAGGCCCAATCGGCCGCCCAATGCTATGACCAAGCGGCTTCGGGACGTATGAGCCCAGGGCACAAGTGTCGGTTTACTCAGTGGGAGATATGCGAAGTACTGACCGAAATATTTCCAATACGGTGGGTCGGAACCAAGGCTGGCCAGTCCCCATTCAAACGCATGCGAGGTGAACCGGCCGCGCGAAGCATCCAGAGGCTCATCACGAGTATCACGTGTGAAACTGCTGGTGAGCGGGGCAACCCGCGACCGATCGTCCCTCGGGGCGATAGCGTTAGGGACCCTGTCGAAGGTATGTGTCTTTTCGAATCGATAGCCGAACGTCAGCACGTTGTTCTTGTGAAGCCGGTATTCGAGACCGGGTGAAAAACCGATTCGATCTATTATGAAATCATCGATCTGGGATTTTGGATCATCACCAGTATGTATCTCGCGCCGCTGAAATGCCGTAAACACAGCCTTAAGAGGAAAGCGTCGCAGGGTCGGCTGACTGAAGTATGTCCGGACTTCATGAAGATCGGAGTCATACCGCGTCTGAAGTCCGAGGACGCGGGCGCTGCCCAGCATATTGCGATTTGAGAAATCTATGATGCCGCCAGGTCCGCGCTCGGTATCGTAAAAACCCCCGTATCTCAGCTGCCACGGCTCGATCTCGCGGACTCGCGCGATGAGACGCACTGCCGTTTGATTCGTTTTGACCTCGGTGCGGTCCGGCAGCGGCATTGCCGTGATTTCTACAAATGAATAGGCACCGGTGTTGTAGAGGTTGCTGCGCGCCTGGCTCAATTTGTCATAGCTGACGATGTCTCCAGGCTTGAGATCAATTTGTGTGCGGACCAGATTACTGCTGGTGTTTTGAGTGCCTTCAACCTCGATGTCTTTGAGTATTCGTTGAGAGTTCTCTTCGATATTGAAGGTAACGTCAACGATGCTTTTGGGTACGTCCTTTAATTGTGTGTACTGAATCGCGACATCGTTGTAGCCGGTTTTTCGATATAGATCTTGTATCTTTTGCTGAGTTTGCTGCACCAACCTGAACTCAAAGGCGCCTTCAGATGGAATCGATGAGCGGCTCATCAGATCGGCTTCGGTGAATTCCGCACTTCCTTTGAAGCTGACCCGGCCGAACCGGTACAGCGGACCTTCTGTCACGCGAAACACAATCCGTACCGTTTTGGATTCTTCATTCAGTTCGTTGCGTGGAGGTTCGACGTTAACGTCGATGTACCCACGTTCCTTGTACAGGTTTTCGATTAAGGGAACCGCCTGTTTCCGTTTCTTCAAATCCCGATCGAAAAATCCGCCCTGTTTGAGGAGCGCCTGCAATTCTTCTTCTTTGATTGCTCGCACTCCGTCAAACGCGATCCGGACGTCGTTATATTGGGTGCCTGGCTGAATCTTGAAAATGATTCTTTTCGTATCGGGATCCGGCTGTTCTATCGAGCTGTCGATCTGTGAGCCGAAATATCGATCTCGGATCAACTGACTCTCCATCAAGTCAATGACGTCGGTAACCCGCTGACCATCGATGACGCCATCACTCCACGCATCACGTATCTGCTCCTTCAGATCGTTTGCGACATTCCAGCCCTGAAAAACAAATTCGACTTTCGGACCTTCTCTGATGCGAAGCGTTAGATCAACCGCTGAGTCCTCCAGTTTCTTGTCCGCTGAAATTCGCGCTTCCAGGCGATCGTCCTTTGCAAACGTTTTTCCCAGTTGAGTGCGCGCCTTTTCAACGGAGAAAAAGTCGTATGTCTTTCCGGCTTTCAGACCGGCAGCGCTTGATAGTTGCTTCTGAGACAAATGAGTGTCGCCCAGGAATTGGACGGACCTGATCTTCGGTCGAGTCGTCGAAGTGCTGGATTTCGGCGGCTCTCGGGTGAGGCCAAACAATACGTCGTGCTGAAACTGGAATCGATAGCTGTTATCGTTCTGCCGCAGACCGCGAGCAGAAAAGCGGCGCGTGAATTCGTAATCCGCCAGCCATATCTGATCATTGCTATCGCGCAGATTCATGGAGTAGACAAAATCAAGCTCCGGAGTAATGTCTTTGCCTATAGTCAACCGAGCCGTTGGCTCGGTTTCGTTAGCGATCAGGTTGGGTTCGATTCGAACCTGACTGAGTCCGAGTGCGCGGCCGGCTTCCTCTGTGACTGAGGTTCCTAATTCACCCGCGACATAAGAGAGCACCTGCTCCTTGGCAATCGTGGTGCCGGCGTTACCGGCTTTTTCTAGTGTTCGTCCCGTGGCCAGCACAGAAACGATATCGGCTTCAGCCAGCGGCGGCTCAGACGTCAACACCGTTTCCAGCTTGCCGGTGGCGTTGCCGGAGATCTGCATTGTGATGTCGTAACCTGATGCCTTTGTCGTTGCGGCGATATCGAGAATCGGCTCGATAGCGCGTTCGTTGGTAAATGTGATGACGCCGCGGTCCACTGAGTATTTACGTTCCCGTAGGTTGATTTGCGCACCCTCTTCAATATCGATTCTGCCCGTCAATCCTGGTTGTTCGAGCGTACCTAGAACGCGAAGCTCGGCATTCAAGTTGGCACGTGCAATGTTGTTGTTCACAAAGAGAGGGGAAAGTGTTCGCAGTCCGACGTCGAGCTGGGTACGACTGAGCAGACTCGGCTGATCATTAAGGACGATGGTGCTTTGTTGGCTTTCGAGATATCGGAAAAGTCCGCGCTCGATCGTCAGAGGATCCGAATACGTGCCTTCTGTAACGTCGACATTGCCCGAGAGTAACAGGCGGCGAAGATCGCCTTGAAGATTCAATTTAGCGTTTGAAACCGTTCGCAATCCTGCAGGGAACTCAAGGTAAACTCCATCGGCAGCGACACTCAGTTCAGCCGCGCTCGTCTGATCTTCCGAGAGGTCTAGGTGCCCTTCACCTTTGATCGATCCGCCATTTAAAGAGCCCTCGAGCCGCGTCAATTTGATCTGATTGCGACTAAGATCGAGTCGCAGTTGGAGGTTTTCAACTGCGACTCGCGGATCCGGAATTTGAGCCTGGCCGTTTTGTAGTTCTATGAACCCGTTCAGATCAGGCTGGCGCGTGCTTCCTGATACGCTGACATTCAGGCGAGTATCTCCAGTCGCCTTCACGTCATTATTAAATAAGGCAATCACCGCAGCGTCGGTGTTGCCTTCGAGTCTCACATCAATCGCACCCGATTCACGTAAAGCTGCATTGCCCGAGAGATGGATATTTGTTTGCGGGCCCTTCAATTCAAACTGTTCAATCGAAGCGATGCCGTTTCGAATGGCAATCGTCGATGTGCCTACTTGCTGCAGCGAATACACTCCCGCGTTCAGTCGAAGTTCGGGAAACGTCAGGCGTGCCTCGACCGCATCGATTTCGGGCCGCGAAGCTGCTGCTTCAATTTTTATCGAAACGGTTGCATCCGCGTTTTGAGGAGGTTGTGTGAGCGCAGAGAGCTTGAACTGCTGAACCTCTGCAGAGAATCTCGCTGGAATTGCGGGCCGCGGTATTTCAATCGGCAGGTCCGGCAGGAGTGCGAACGGCACCTCGCCTTGCCCGGTGATTTTTGCCGAAGCCCACTCTCCATCGAGCTGTTCGACAATAAGTCGACCATCGGTCAGGGCGGCCTTCAAATTCAACCCCAGCAAAGGAGCGGGCAACATCGAGCTTTCAATGAAGCCATCACTGATAGTGATTCTCGCGTCCGGATTAATTCGTTTTAGATTTCCACGCACGCTTCCAATGAGATTAAGTTCACCCCGCGCACTTACGGGTGTTTCGGAAGGAATCAGTTCTGAGAGCGTAATGAGATTTGTGCGTCCTTCGATTTTCAGTTCACCCGTGGCGTCGACGTCCAGAGGGAGATTACCCGATATGCGTACTGAGGAATCCTCGACTTGCACTGCCGCTCGAGAGATCTTGATTTGTCGGTCTGCGTATTCCAAATCGATTGGCCCGTCGTTGGTGATCGTACGATTGAGCCAATTTATTCTGAACGACGGCACCTCGGTGTGGATGCGGGCGTTGTTGATGTCGCTAAGGTTCGCAGATGCGTTCACGATTGCGCTTACGCGACCCGATAAATCCTTTGCTTGTCTAAGGCGAGAGATATCGGTGTCCTTCGCCCGGAGTTCGATCTCGGCCGGATATGGATACACTGTGCCGATCGTTGCGTTTGCGCTAACCGCATAAGCCGGAGCATTTGCGGTAATCAACGCACGATGGTCAGCGGCATTGGCATCAATATCTATTGAGCCAAGGCTCTCGGGCCCGACCTGCAGATCACGCGCACTCAGCTTAAGAACGCCGCCAGGGTTTTCAAACGTGCCGCTACCATCCGCATTCAAACTTAAATTTGCCGTGACAGCGGTGCCGTCCGGCAGGAGTAATCGCCTCACCTTCAAGTCGCTCGTTTTGGCTGTGACGGCATAGGTGCGCGGCGTCATCTCATATCGGCCTGAAGCCTGAAGCTGTCCATCATCCAGCTTGTCGAGGGAGAGATTGTCGAGCTGTACTACCTGATTCGTCATATGTGCTTCGGCGGACAACGTGCCAAGTGGCTCGCCGTAAGCTTGGAGATCAGACACGGATATCGTGAGATGAGCCGCTGGGTTCGCGACAGTTCCCGAAAATTGTGCAGCAAAACCGAGATTGCCGGCTACAGGCACCTTGGCTTGATTCAATGAGGCAAGAATACGTTCTATCGAAGCATTAGAAACTTCCGCGTGCGCGTCGAGAGTGGGACTAGGCTTGGTTAAATCCATCCTGCCGCTCGCGATCACAGATTCTTCTTCCCACTTGAGTGTGAGCTTTTGTAGATCCAGTTGCTCCGGTGTGTACTCCGCAAGAGCCTCTAAATCGATATCCTTGAATTGATTTATCCGGAGATCATTCGCTTGAAGCGTTGCGAGCACGCGTGGGTGATCCAGTGTTCCCGCTAAGTTTGCATCGACGCCCGCTGCTCCGAGAATCTCTAAACCCACGGGAGTCGTTCCAAACCAGTTTGCCGCTTGTCGCAGGGCATCTCCTGTATCGGAGGCCTCTAGTCGAACAGCTCCACTTAGCTGTTTTGAAGGTGTCAAAGAGAGTTGGCCGCGGAGATGCAACGCTCCGGCAGCGAGTGAATCGATGGAAGCGACGGCCTTCTTACTGTCGGCGCGGATCGCAACGGCTCCCATCAGCGGGATTCGGCGGAGATTTGTGTTTTCCGGCTGAGCTGCGAATTGCAGTCTCGCGTTGCCGTCAAAACCATTGTTGAAATCCAGTCCGGCCCATCGCACGTGTACATCGCCGGTGGCGCGGCTCGCAACTGCGACGGGCAATTTGAATATCTTGGAAATCTTTTCGAGGTCCGCAGTATCGAGTCTTGCGTCGATACGGCTTTCGCCCCCGGTTGCGGCGAGCGCAAAATCCGCCGTTCCGCTCACCGACAGGTTCGGAGATCGCGCCAGGAATGAATTGAGTTGTGCACGTCTCGCGGCCACATCGCCGGCGACATCCACATCCAATGTAATTCGGTCGATTCGTTCGGCGGTCAGATTTTCACCTCTGATTCGACCTGTGACTTTCAGTTCGTTGGGACGGCCTTTGAGCGAGGCATCAACATTGAGATCGCCCACGAGTTTTTGGGCTATAGATAAATAATGACTCGCGGGCTCAAGCTGAATTTTGCCAGTCGCTGCAAGATCCAGGCTCGGGTCGTTCAGATTCTTGACGGTTCCGCTGATCGCAAGATCCGCAATGTCCGTTGAAATAGAGACCCTCGCTACGTCCAGCGTTTCGTTGCGTTCTTTCAACGCCAGACGGGCGTCGATGGTCTGAATGTTTACTGCCTTTCCGCCGTATCGCACCTGCGCAACTTGCTGTGTCTGGAACTGAATGTTCTGCGTCCCAGTAAGTTGGGTTCCATCAATCGACAGATTCCATCCCGGCAGATTGACAAAAACGTTCTGAGATCGGTCTTCGAAACTGAGCGAGCCGCCGCTTGATCTGAGTTTCAGTATCAGCCAATCGATCGGTTGTCCTGTTGAAGTGTTGGAGGCAGGAATATTGCTGCGACCCCGTTCGTCTACGACGATTTGAACTTTAGGATTGGTGATGATGGCCTCTTTAATTCGATAACGGCCCTCGAGTAGTTCGAACAAATCGATTTGAGCCATCAGGTAATCGGCTGTAAAGACGCTAGGAAGTTCCGGGGCGGACACGCTGCGGACAGACACCTTCGCTGAAGAAATCCGCAAAGCCAGCAGGTTGTAATCGAAGTCGACTGCGTCCAGGGCGAGTCCCTGCTTGTTGATGATTTTCTGGATCTGCGCGAAGACCAGTCGTTTGGCCGTGGGTGTATGAATGAGACCAATGGCCACACCAACAAGCAAAACGATGATGCCAACGAGAATCAGAACAAGACGAAAAAAACGGCGACTACGCACTATCAGTTACCAATACAGACCCGAGCGAGCTGAAGGCTCAGCACGTGAGAGCCAAGCATACGCTTCATCAGCTTTCCTAGCGAGAGTCTAGGGAGGTACGTGATATTTTGCTGGAGGACAAGACTCGTGGAGTAGCCGCATTCCCCTCCTCGTGAGGGGGGAATATAAGAGGGAAATTGTCCCCGGGCGGCACTCGGATTAACATCCCAGCGCCTTCGAGATCTTAATCGCAACTGTTGATGCGGCCTGCAATAGGAATAATTACATGCTGTATGGAGAAGATCGTGCTAGGCGTTTGCAAAGCCGCAATCCAGGCGACGACATGTTCATGGGATGCCGTTTGTCGGATGCAGAAAGACCGGTGAACTAATGGAGCGCTACGTTTGCATTCACGGCCATTTTTATCAGCCTCCGCGGGAAAATGCGTGGCTTGAATATGTCGAACAACAAGACTCGGCATATCCCTTTCATGACTGGAACGAGCGCATCACGGCTGAATGTTATGCGCCGAACGGGATGTCGCGCATTCTCGATGGGGCGAACGACGTCGATCAAATCGTAAACAACTACGCCCGGATCAGCTTCAATTTCGGGCCGACATTACTTTCCTGGATGGTGCAGAAAGAGCCCGAGGCCTACCGCACTATTCTTGCTGCGGACAAGGAAAGTCAGAGTTACTACGGCGGACACGGGTCGGCGATCGCGCAGGCGTATAACCACATGATCCTGCCGCTCTCGAACAGTCGCGACAAATTTACGCAATTGTTTTGGGGCGTTCGGGACTTTAAGTTTCGTTTTGGACGCGAACCCGAAGGCATGTGGCTGCCGGAGACCGCAGTCGATTTGGAGACGCTCGAGATCCTTGCTCGTCTCGGAATTCGCTATACCATTCTTTCTCCATACCAGGCGAAACGGACGCGCAAGCTGAAAGGCCGCGCTTGGAAAGACGTGAACGGAGGACGAGTCGATCCTTCTACACCCTACGAAGTACGACTTCCTTCCGGGAAGAGAATCACCGTCTTCTTTTACGACGGACCCATCTCGCAGGCGATTGCTTTCGAGAATCTTCTTGCAAGCGGAGAAAAGCTAGCCTCGCGGCTGACGTCTGCATTCTCCGATCAGGGCCGTTCCTGGCCGCAGCTCGTTCACATTGCAACCGACGGCGAAACGTATGGCCATCATCACAAGCACGGCGATATGGCGCTGGCGTATGCGTTGAATCATATCGAAGACAACAAGCTCGCTCAACTGACCAACTATGGTGAATATCTGGAAAAGCACCCGCCAATGTTTGAGGCCGAAATTTGGGAGAACAGCGCGTGGAGCTGTTCTCACGGACTCGAGCGCTGGAATAGCAATTGCGGCTGCAACTCCGGTGGTCGTCAAGGCTGGAATCAAAATTGGCGATTTCCTCTTCGGCAGGCGCTCGACTGGCTTCGTGATGCGATAGCTCCTGGATACGAACAGAAAGCACGGACAGTCTTGCGAGATCCGTGGGAAGCTCGCAACGCTTATGTTGATGTCATTTTGAACCGTGAGCCGCATATTCGCGATACGTTCTTTCATACCCACGCGACGCATTCTCTAAACGACACAGAACGAATCCTTGCGTGCAAACTGCTTGAAATGCAGCGGCACGCGATGCTGATGTACACCAGCTGTGGATGGTTTTTCGACGAGCTATCGGGCATTGAGACAACTCAGGTTATTCAATACGCAGCCCGCACACTCCAACTCTACGAGCAGATCTTTAGCGAATCGTTGGAGCAAACGTTTCTCGATCGTCTGGAACTTGCGAAAAGCAATATTCCTGAAAACAAGAACGGTCGCGTTGTTTACGAAAAATTCGTGAAACCCGCCATAGTCGATTGGCGCAAGGTCGCCGCACATTACGCGTTGAGATCGTTGTTTGAGCCGTATCCGGAGCACGAGCGCATCTATTGTTACAGCGTCGATCTGAACGATCTCGATACGAACGACACGGGCCGCACAAAGCTCACGGTTGGACGCGCACAAATCACTTCGGAAATTACCTTGGAATCCGAAGTACTCAGCTTCGGCGCCGTATACATGGGTGAGCACACGATGAGCGCGGGTGTCCGCGCGTATGAAGGCGAGGAAGACTATTCTGTACTGAAGCAGGAGCTGATTGAGTCCTTCATGCGCGCTGATTTTCCGGAGGTCATTCGTATTTTGGATCGACAGTTCGGACAATCTACCTATTCGCTGCGATCCATTTTCCACGATGATCAGCGAAAGATTGTGAATGTACTTATAAAGTCAACGCTTGCTGAAAGTGAATCCGTTTATCGGCAACTTTACGAGAAGCATGTACCCATGATGCGCTTTCTCGGCGATCTTCGTGTCCCCTTGCCTCGCGCGTTCCAGACAGCTGCAGCCTTCGCGCTAAACAGCAACCTCCGCCATACATTCGAAGATCCGGAGAATCTCGATTTCGCGCGGATCAATGCACTTCTCGAGGAGAGCCGAACGTTTAATATCGAGCTCGAGGGCGCGACCTTGGGATTTGCGCTCCGGAAGACAATTAAACGAATGTCGGAGCAGCTTCTTGAAAATCCCGATGACATGCAGTTGATGATCAAGCTCGAAACAGCCGCCGGATTAGCAAAAAACCTGCCGTTTGAAGTCAACATCTGGAGAGCCCAAAACAACTTCTACTCCATGCTTCAGCATCTGCCGGAATATGCGGACCGCGCGAATAGAGGGGATTCAGAAGCTCAAGGATGGATCAACCATCTCCTCGCTCTCGGGTCCAATCTGTCCGTGAGCGTGCATCGGTTTGAACAAACGCAGGTGCAGAAAGCGGGATGAGTTTCCTCACGAGGAGGGGACTACGCTCGCCCAAAAAAATCTTCTCGAAAAAAACAAGCAATGACACAGCTTGTGTTAGTCGAAGTTTCGGGGCAAAATCCAGCAAACCAAATAGGGCATTCGCTTTGGAGGGCATTGGTCAGATCGAGAAGATCTGACCAATGCTCAATTCTCAATTCCTAATTCTTAATGGGAGGAGGATCAATGATGAACCGACGAAACTTTCTCTATACCGCCGTCTCGAGCGCTGCGGTGTTTGCCGGCGCACCGCGTGTGTTCGGCGCCGCGGCCAAGTATGACTTGATGATCAAAGGCGGCCGCGTCATCGATCCCTCGTTGAGGCTCGATGCTGTATACGACGTCGGGATCTCGGAGGGGCGCATCGCTGCAGTCGAGGCGAACATCACGGCGGAAGCTGTCCAAACCGTCGACGCGCGCGGCAAGATCGTCGCGCCGGGTCTCATCGACATCCACACCCATTGCGCCCGCTCGGGTGAAGGTCCGGCAATGGTTTTGCAGGACGGCGTGACCGGATGGATCGATGCGGGATCGCAAGGAGCCGATCACATTGCCGATGCGATTGCGGTCGCGAAGACGTCCCCGCAGCAAGGCCGTGTTCTAATTAATGTCGGGCGCGCCGGCGTCGTGTCCGAGGGCGACACAATGGACATCAACCGCGCCGATGTAGGTGCACTGCGCGATGCGATTGCGCGCAACCGCGATTTCATCGTCGGTATCAAGGCCCGCCTATCACGGGACGTGGCAGGGGCCAATGATTACGAAGTGTTGCGACGCGCGCAGGAAGTGGCGACGGCGTTTAACCTGCCGGTGATGATCCATATGGGCCAGACGTTGTCGCCGTTGCCGAGACTCATGACTCTTCTGAAGCCCGGCGATATCGTCACCCACATGTTTGCACCGCCGCCGAACAGCATTGTCGATGAGAACGGTCACATTCTTCCCGAAGTAATGTCGGCGCGGCGACGCGGCGTGTGGTTCGACGTCGGGAACGGGCAGACTGGTCACATGAGGTGGGATAC
>DATFXZ010000151.1:0-3742 GCA_035315305.1 Terriglobia bacterium
CTGCAAGCGGGACCCCCAAAGAAGACAGCCTGCGTACAAACGATTGTTTGCACTTCTGCTCCAATCTGCCGCATGGGTTCTGGAGCGACAGCACAGACGCCTATTCCGAAGCTTTGGTTGTGATGTGGACGTATTCGGGAACGAGTGTCCTGCTTTCGGTGCCCGAGAGATGATGTACCCCGACAAAAAAATGCATTAGGATCGTCATCCATCGGCGGCCGAATCCAGTCTAGGGACATAATGGACAGTCAATTGAACCCACGGAAGAATGGAGGACTGATGAGAATCAGACTTATCGTGTTTGGCGCGATGTTTGTACCCCTGTTGACGTCCGCATTGCCGGTGGCCCGATCGGCGGGAGTCGAATTTGAAGTTGCATCGATAAAACCGACGCGATCGCCATTCGGCGTCATGGGAGGTTGTCACGGGCGGAATGCCCACTTCGGTCCGACGGATATGGAGGCTGAAGTTCCTGTCGGAAGATGCGTCATCACTGCAGGACGCCTATCTCATATTATGGCGATCGCCATTCGAATCGACGTCAATAAAATTGGCGGCCGTCCGGATTGGGAGGGTCCTTCCAGATTCGACATCGAAGCCAAGGCCGAGAATCCGGCACCAACCCAGGAAGAGCTTCTCGAGATGCTCAGGGTTTTGCTTGCGGACCGTTTCAAACTGGAGTTTTCACGGGAGACGAAGCTGGAATCCGGCTATGCACTGGTCATCGCGAAGAATGGTCCCAAGTTCAAGCGAGCGCTTCCAGAAGAAGAAAAACGTTTCGTATTCCGCGGCTCCGGCGTTAATAAAAGGGATGCCGCTGAAGGCCAGGCCACACCGCTGAACACGGTCACCGGCCAGAACACATCATTGCACGAACTTGTCGAGGTCCTTTCGCGCGCTGCCGGCGCTCCGGTTGTGGATCGCACGGGTCTTGTCGATGCTTACGATTTCAAGTTGAACTGGGAACCCGGCGAAGACCTCTCCGGCCAGTTGCAGCAGCAACTCGGCTTGAAACTCGAATCTGGAAAAGTGCCGGTGGAATATATGACGATCGTTTCTGCCGAAAAACCGACTGAAAATTGATCGGGTACTCCTAAGGTCAGTCCGTGGAAAACGTCCTGAAAGATATTCGTTATGGATTTCGCCTGCTGGTGAAGAGTCCGGGATTCGCCCTCGTTTCGGTTCTCTCGCTGGGGCTTGCCATCGGGGCGAACACGACGATTTTTACGATCATCAACGCAGTATTTTTGAATTCGCTGCCTGTACGCCACATCGATGAGTTGGTGTTCGTTTCCGGCGTCGATCAGAACAACAACGTGCCGAATCTGAATCTCACGCCGCTCTCGTGGCCGAACTTCGACGATTACAAAAAGCAGAACGATGTGTTTTCGGGATTATCGGGATTCATCAACACCGGCTTCACCTTGACCGGATTTGGCGATCCGCAGAATGTTCCCGGCCAGCTGGTGTCGGCGAATTACTTCGACACTTTGGGCGTCACTGCACTCATGGGCCGAACATTTCTGCCTGACGAAGATCAGGGTGCGGGGAATCATCCTGTCGCCGTTCTCAGCTACAGCGCCTGGACGCGGGTGTTCAATGCCGATTCCGGCATCATCAATCGTGTGATCACGCTGAACAGCCGCGCGTTCACCATCGTGGGTGTAACGCCGCCGAACTTCAAAGGCCCATTCTCTCTCGCGAATCCCGATCAGATCTGGGTGCCTTCGTCGATGTATCGGGAAGTGCTTTCGGGAACGCTCATCGAGTTCTTTGTGTCGCGGCGCGCGCTGAACGGCAACGCCGTCGGGCGTCTGAAGCCCGGCGTTTCGATTAAACAAGCGGAAGCTGAAATGAAGACCATCGCTTCGCGTCTTGCCGCCGAATACCCGAAAGAGAATGAAGGCCGGAGCATTTCGTTGACGCCGCTTGTGCAAGCTGCCATCGGCGTCAATCAGCGCGCGCAATTCCAAACAGCCGGCGGCGTTCTGATGACGGTAGTGGGACTGGTTTTGCTGATCGCTTGTTTGAATATCGCGAACCTGCTGCTTTCACGCGCGGCCGTGCGCGAAAGGGAAGTCGGAATCCGTACCGCGCTCGGAGCGGGACGGACTCGCTTGATTCGACAGTTGCTGACGGAGAGCCTTGTTCTGTCTTCTTTAGGCGGCGCTGCGGGGCTCCTCATCGCTCATTGGGGGCGCGATCTGCTGTGGTCCTTTCGTCCGCCCTTTCTTGCCGCGAATGCCGCGACTCTGGCACTCGATCGCAGAGTGCTTGCATTCACTGCAGGCATCTCGATTCTTACCGGTATTTTGTTCGGCCTGATTCCTGCGCTGAAAGCCTCTCGTCCGAATTTGAACGATGCTCTCAAGCTCGGAGCGCGGTCCGGCGTGGGTTCGTGGATGCGCACGCGCGTTCGCGGAATCCTCGTTGTCGCGGAGGTCGCTCTGTCGTTGGTCGCGCTGGTCGGCGCCGGGCTGTTCGTGAAAAGTTTGCGGCAGGCTGAGGGAATCGATCTGGGATTTGAAACCGTGAAACTATTCACGATGGCCGTGAACCCCGGCGCGCAAAACATGGAACAAGGGCGAGCTGAGCAGTTCTACGCGAACGCGATACAGCGAATCAAGGCGACGCCGGGTGTTGTAAACGCAGCTGTCGCTTCGAATCCTCCGTTGGGCGGCGGTTTTCTGCGCAGTGTGTTCAAGGAAGGACAGGAACAAAAGCCGGGCCAGAGGAATCTGCTGACGCTGACGGATATCGTCAGTCCCGATTACTTTGATGCGGTTCGCATTCCTCTTGTGCGCGGCCGCCTCTTCAATGATTTCGACAGACGAGGAACAACCGCCGTCGTCGTCGTGAATGAGGCGATGGCGAAAAAGTTCTGGTCCGGCGAGGACGCCATCGGAAAACACTTCACATTTTTCGGCCAGACGGAAATACGCGAGATCGTCGGAATCGTGAAGAACGCGACGGTCTTTCGTATCGGCGAGGACCCGCAGGCTGCGATTTATCTACCCCTCGCCCAGAATTTTTCTCCGGCAGCGATCATTCACGTGCGGACCGCGGGCGATCCGACGGCTTCAGTTGAAGCCGTCAGGAAACAGGTCCAGGCGCTCGAGCCGAATCTTCTGCTGACAAATATCGCGACGATAGGACAGCAGTTGGATCAGGCACTGTTTGCGCCGCGCATGGGGGCGGCGCTGCTCGGCATTTTTGGAATACTGGCGCTTGCGCTGGCGGGAATCGGAATCTACGGAGTGATCGCCTATTCGGTCACGCAGCGGACCCAGGAGATCGGTATTCGCGTCGCACTCGGCGCAGCTCGCGGCAGCATCATCGGGATGGTTGTGAAACAGGGAATGATTCTCGCCACAATCGGACTTGCGCTCGGTCTGATCGCATCCGCCGCGGTTAGCCGGTTCATCGCAGGTCTACTGTTCGGCATCAGCGCCACCGATCCGCTGGTGTTCGCCGGCGTGTCGGTGATTCTTGCCGCTGTCGCGTTCATCGCTTCCTACGTGCCCGCGCGACGGGCAACCCGCATCGATCCGCTCAAGGCCCTTCGAATCGAAGCCTAGACCAACAGTTCATATGGCTCCATGGCGACTTTGACCCGCGCCCTGCTTCGAGATATCCTGGCGCTTCTTTTGGCCTGCCATTGATGCGACGCTTGGACATCAACTGACCGGACCGCCGCTACGGCACTCGTGGCCGTTGACCCTACCGAAATTATCCATTACAT
>DATFXZ010000152.1:0-4524 GCA_035315305.1 Terriglobia bacterium
TTTAGTTGCTTGACGATACGTGAACGCTATCAGCCCTCACTTAAACTATCAAGAATTGTCCGTCGGCCTTCGGGCAGCACATCAACCGAATTTTGCAATTCCTCTAACCACAAGATCTAGCGGAATCAGGAGTTGACATAAGACCTATACGGAGACGTGAGGTATCGAGCACCACAACCTATAGGTGAGGCGGAAGCGAGGTCTTCTCCAAAAGTTTCTGAACGTAGCAATGAACCGCAGGATTGTTTCGGGGATTCTAAATTCGAACCGCTAGGCTTGCGACTCTTGCGGTGGCACGCGCGCGAAAAAATATGTGAAAACCTCAGTTAATGCGGTTATAGAACTCGCCAACGCGACCAGCATCAAAGCTCCGAACAGGGGCCCGCTTATTCTACCTATCCGCACCGGCGGCGATTAGAAGCGATTTGATATAGAAGAGCGGATTCGTCAGCGCCTTCGTGGGATATGCGATCAGAAGCAAAACACGGCATTCACTGCAAAGCTGATCTTCATCACGAGGAAGAACTTCTCGAAGAGCGAGAGCGGAATCTTCGCCGCAAATCCGACTACACGAAGATCCATGGCCACATTCGTACCCGCCAGGAATCCCATCCCCACCGTGTGCAGGATCAGAACAAACGGAAAGGCCCAGAGCGAAGGCGACTCGCGGAGTCAGACACTCAACGCCGTCGCGCCAAGCCATGCAAAACTCGAATACATGTTCAGAACGCCGGTCCGCCGCCAATGGTCTCAACATCGCCATTGGGAAACCGGATCTGACCGCCGTCTACGATGCGCGAGGATTTTCGGGCGTCATCTGGCCGCGTCACCAGGACCGTGAGCGCGTCGTTCAGATAAAGAGGATTGCGAGATGGATGAGCGCGAATCGAGACGGCAGTTCCGGGCTGCAACTTTTCCTTCAAGCCCACTCGGCGCAGCGCGTTGTTGGGTGAAGAGCCTTCGATAGTCCATGTTTCCATCTCACCTTTTTCATTTTTCGACTGCATGAATACAAGGATGTGGGGATTGATCCATTCCACGCGCACGATCTCGCCTTCGAGCGTGATCGCTTTGGTCGTGTCGAAGTAGAACGCTTGCGAGTGATGGGCCGTCGCCGGGATACCCCAGGCTATGACAACCGCCAGGACAGCTATGCCAGAAAAACTAAGTCGTCTCATGGCTGTGATCCTACGTGGCGCCCGATACGTTTCCAATGACCTAAAAGATACCTATCTTCGTTGAATGGCCCGGGCACTGACGGCGAAGACGCCGACACCGGCGATACCTAAAGCTGCTTCCGTAAAGAGCATCCAAGGCGCGCCCTGACTCCGGCCTTTTTCGGCGACGTATCCGAGCAAAAGGCCGAGCCACCACATCGGGAAGTTGGAAAGTGACGCGAAGACGTTGTATTTCGTGGCCCCCGAGCGCGGACCCATCGCATCGAGTACGACCGCGGTGAAAGCGGCGTAAGCGAGTCCAACGCCGAGCGCGTAGGTCATCGACCAGACCACGTACGCCGTCGGGCCGTGTGGCGCGAGAGCCATTGCGACCGCAATGACTGAGAGGATTAGTCCGATTCCGGCGTACGCCACGCGTGGATGGAATTTGCGGCAAAGAAAGCCGCCTATGAAACATCCCGCCGCGGTGACGACTCCAGAAAGAAAACCTTGTGTGAGAGCGACCTGGTCGCTGCCGGCGCTCCAGTATTTCGCGACGGCATCCTGCGTTAGCACTCCCTGTGCAGCGCCCGTTCCCACGGGCAAGATGCAGAGAATTGCCGACTGCAAGCCGGCCTTCGTTCGCAGCATCGTCCAGAGATCGCGAATGACTCCGCGGATAGCCATCCACGAGCCTCGCCCACGATGAGAAGAAGGGAGTTCAGGAGTGAAGGAGAGCGCGAGGCAACATCCGAAAAACAAAGCCGCCATGATGGCTCCGCTCATCCATGCTTCGGGCAAATGTACAAGCAGGTAAAGGCCGAGACCGCCCCCAAGACCGATGCCTCCGAGGTTGCCGGCCTGGAACCATCCACTCACGCGGCCGGCGTGATGCGGCGGAATTGAGCCGGCAATCATCGCTTCGACCGACATTGCAACGAAGGAATTCACGAAATTCGCGGCGGCAATAATAAGAATGAGAAGTGTGAAGTGCTGCCGGTCCAGAGGCACTGCACTCATAGCGAACACGCCGATCGCGGATAGCACCGTCGACAAAACGTACCAGGATCGTAGAGTGAGCGTAATGTCGACGACTGGAGCCCACAGCCATTTCAGCCAATTGATCAGGCCTCCGGCTGCAATGATGAGCGTCGCTTGCGAGATCGGAATGCCTCGCTGACTAGCGACATTCGTCAGGGCCACCAAACCAAAACCGTACAAAGCGCCGAAAGGCAAATACAAAATGGTCCAAATGACAGGATGCGGCATGCTGTTTTGATTGTCGGATGGGCGAGAGACAATCACCGCTTCTTCGTATCCCACGAAAATGGGCGCAATTCTTCCGGATGAGTTCGGATGTAAGCGACGACTCGGTGCCTCTTTTGAGGTCCGCGCACGTCGCTGTCCGCGTCGGATGGACTCAAGATCTCTGGTTTGAACTCGTCCACCCTATCGAAAATGGACATCCACCGTTTCTTGATCGCTTCAATGCTCAACCCGAGATCTGCGCTGAGTTCGGCATCGGTCTTTCCAACGAGAGCCGCGGCAAGAAGTCTCTGCTCTGCGGGGCGCAAACGCAACACCGGGGGTTGGTAACGATAGAGTGCCGCGGCAACAGAGTACGGCGCGGCGGAAACACTTTCGGGCGTGGCCACTGCCAATGCACTTTCGGATTCGGGGAATTCCGCGACTACTCGGTACGTTCCCGTCGCCCGAGCTAAGGCGATTCTGGAATGACCGATTGCCTCCTTCAACACACGGTTAAAACGATAGCCCGCGAAGTGTTCGACGAAGCTGCTTCCCAGCAACGCCTGAACTTCCGCGAGCTGACCGGCGTTCATGATTCCGTCACGCCACGTTCCGTACATATTGACGAAGTCGAGACCTTCG
Organism: Terriglobia bacterium; assembly: GCA_035315305.1. Taxonomy (GTDB): domain Bacteria; phylum Acidobacteriota; class Terriglobia; order 20CM-2-55-15; family 20CM-2-55-15; genus 20CM-2-55-15. The sequence continues at coordinate 3,048 of DATFXZ010000152.1, forward strand.
CCCGCGTTTCCCGCCCCAATCTGGTTTCGATTGAGCACGACCGATTCTCCGGAAGCGATTCCGGCAATGATCCGCGAATTCAGCCCGGAGCGAGGGTTTTCGATTTCCCGATCGGCGAATCCCTTCGTGACAAACACGCCCATACCGCACGCCAGAATCTTGTGTCCCGCAATCGCTCTTTCGGATTCAATCACGTTTGCATGAAAAGATGGGTGATCCAGCAGAGACTTCCAAACACCAATTGCGGTGCGTCGCCCCACAATCTGGTCTCCTAGACATGCAGGTTGAATGTTGAGACATTCAGAAACATCGGATTCTGATATCGGCCGCCAGTACATGGTCTCCCCAGACGGTATCTTTTAGGTCATTGGAACGCATCCAAAACGAACCGTAGGATAAGCCAAGACTCGGGCGATGGGGGCAACCATATCCCGGGATTTCAGGAGGCATATGCGAATGCAGAAAAGGATAATAACACGGTGGGCAGTTCTGTTCGTGCTCGCGTCGGCGAGCTCGCTGGTGGCGCATCATTCGCTGACCCAGTTCGACACCACGACGGGCGTCACATTGAAGGGAACAGTCGTTCGGTTTGAGCGAGTCAATCCTCACAGCTTTCTTTATATCGATGTAGAGGACAAGGACGGAGACACCCAACTCTGGACCATTGAGGGTCCCAACGTCATACAGCTCTCGAGAATGGCTTTCAGAATCGACGCTCTGAAAGGCGGCGATGCAGTCGAGGCTTGTGGCTATCTTCCGAAAGAGGGGCGGTACCGGCACTATCTGACTGGCGAACTGCTGACTCTGCCGGATGGAAGGAAAGAGAAATGGTTGGATTACGGACACCACAAGTGTCTTGGGCCGGACTACCAGGATCAGCACTCCGGGCAACGTTGACTTCATCTGTGCCGCTATTAGTCATCGACCGGCTTTTCTTCCATGTGATCGATGACAAAGACCGGGTCGCAGGCCGATCCCATTGTTGCAGACGCCGTTCAACGAGATCGGTGGGAAGTTTGCGCTGCAGAAACCGCATTTTTGTCACACTCCATAACGCGTCAGGCCTGCCGGCCCTGCTTTATAGAAGGAACAGGCTCAATTGAGTTCCTTAGGAAAAAGGAAATCTGAGGCAAATTCCAACGATCTATGGACCCATTTACGTTGCCCTGCTTGCCCAGCGCGCTAGGAATGAGCGATTTCCCAGCTGTGCAAGTATCAGCCTTCGAGTTGTCTAGCGTTGCACCGCCTGCACTGGGGCCATGCAAATTCGCGGATTTTGAAGCAAATTCGAACCAATTCGACTAATTAACAAGTAATTAAGTAGGGAATGTTTCGAGGATTTTGAGGTTCGATGCCGCTCTTCCGACTGGCTCGGATGCCCACGCAGAACTACGCGAAAACCCCAGTCGATTTTGGCTCGACCTGAGTCGACGGTTACTGGGGACAACGAGCCGAGTTCGTGCTCGACGAAACGCAT
>DATFXZ010000153.1:0-11248 GCA_035315305.1 Terriglobia bacterium
CACGTTGGATTAACATTTTGTGACCTCAACTGTGAGGAGTGAACTCGACGGCAACGTTCATCCGGACTTTCACCGGTTCGCCGTCCTTGATTGCCGGACTGAATCGCCATTCTTTAAGCGCATTAATGGCGATCTCATCGAACTGCCAGTCGAGCGATCGGATGACGCGAATGACGTGCGGTGTGCCGTTCTCTGGAATCACAGCGTCGAGTACAACTGAGCCGTCACGTTTCGGCGAAGCCGCGTTCGCCGGATACACAGGATCGGCTCGATGCACCACCTGAGGCGGCGTGACTCCAGGTCCAATACGCGTGGCCATGTCGTTCGCGATCAGTTCGTTCAATTCGGCGTTTTTCAAACTGAACTCGACATCGACTTGCGTTGTAGCCTCAATCGGCCTGCCGTTCACTGTCGCTGGAACGAAATGCCAGTCGCGGACGGCCACCAGTGCGTTTTGATCGAGACCGTGCCCGAGTCCCCGCACGACCTGCAGTGCCCTCGCCTTCCCATCGGGGCTGACAGTCACTTCAACGGTTATCTTTCCTTCGATGCCCTTGCTGCGCGCCTCGTCGCTATATAAGGGCGGACTCGTGTACTGATCCACCATCGGCAACAGACTTCCCGGGACGCTCGAAACGTGCATTGCCGCAATCGGAATCACAGCACTCAACGCCGCGGCAAGGGTCAAGACGGATTTCTTCAGGCTCACCGCACTGCGATCTGGCAGAGGCTTCAAGAGGGCCATAAAACGTTTTTCCAGCGCGGAGTGCCGCGCCATCGCCAATACAGGCGACCAGGCTGCATTCGACTGGCAAAAGCTGCGTGCGATCTCGAACAGGTGAGTCGCGTATTCCCGCGCATCGACGCCGAGGCGGAGAACGGAATCATCGCACGCCTGTTCGCTCTCGCGATGGAGTTGATTCGCTGCAATCCAGAAGAGCGGATTGAACCAATACGCCGCGCATGCGATCTGCGCGAGCAGCTGAAACAACCAATCCATCCGTTGCACGTGCGCGATCTCGTGCGCGATAACGACACGCAAGCGCTCGTCAGGCCAATCCTCCGACGAAGCAGGTAAGAGAAGGTTGGGCCGGACCACTCCCCATGTGGAAGGCATGCAATTGTTCGCGCTGATCCTCAACCGGATCGCCCGCTTGCAACGCAACTGCCCCGCTACGCGCATTAGTATGGAATGTGCGGCACCAGGCAACGCGTCGTGACTTCGCCATCCTATCTTCATCTGTGTGATGATCCCCCGGGCTGCCAGCAGCAAACAGACAGCGCATCCGGCGATCCAGACATATGGCCATGCCTGCTTGAACACACCCTGGGTGGTTTCGATGCTTTGCGCGTGGAAAATTACAGCCGGACCGGCATACCGAACGCCAGTCGTTGTCGCTGTGAGGCGCGGCAGTGATGCAACGATTCGCGTGGCAAATGACGGCTGCCACACGGGCAGAATAGAGCTGAACACCGGCAAAAGCGCAGCGGAAATGATCGCGATCGTCCACAGCATGTGGCGCTCGGCTGCAGCCCGCTTTCGCATGACGAAGGTGAGGAGGAATGCCGTGACAAGTATCACCGACGATTTCATCATCATGATTCCTCCTCTTTTTTCGCTTCTTCGATCAATTTGGAGATTCGATCCAATTCGTCTGCCGAAATCTTGAAGCCTTCCTTGCCGAGCAACGCCGCGACAGCCTTCCCCGCAGAGCCTTCAAAAAATGTATCAACAACATGCCTTAGTGCCGACTGTCGCACCATGTGACGGGGAACTTTGGGGAGATAAACGTAACGGAGGCCATGTTCTTCATGGCGGAGATGTCCCTTTTCCTCCAGAACACGAAGCTGCGCGCGCACGGTGGAATACGCCGGCTCGCCCGTCAGCCTCTCCATGACTTCGCCGACAGTCGCCCGTCCCATGCGATAAATGATGTCCATGATCTGCCGCTCGCGCCTGCTCAGCGGTGTCGGTGACGATTGTGATGCCGTCCGTTTCATAATGCTTAAGTTTATAGCATATATGCTATGAAATTAGACAATCAATAAAACACGGACCGAACAAATGGGGGCGCACGGGAAAGCACCAGTGGAAATACGTTGTAGCTTTCGTCGTCAGCGATGAGGCGGGTGGGTCACGGGGCAGAATATCCACGCCAGCGGCGGCGTGGTGATGTGAAGGGTCGCTGAAAACAAAATGCGCGGCGCAGGACCGAACCAGCGACCCTTGAGGTGGCCGTCTGACGCGTCAAGCCGCGGCAGGCTTGATGTTTTGATTGACTGAAAACAGATTGTTCGGATCGTACTTCGCTTTTATCCGAGCCAGGCGCTCGAAATTCCCTCGATAGGTTGCCTTAACACGATCCTCTCCTTCATCCATCATGAAGTTTATGTAGGCGCCGCCTGCAGAATAAGGATGCAGAGCTTCCCAGTAACTTCGAGCCCAGGAAATAAGGCGCTCGTTGTTTGCGGGATCGGGATCAACGCCGACGATAACCTGCGCCCACTTCGCGTCGCGGTAACTCCATGGCGTGTCGTCCTTCCCTACGCGGCCCGCAGCTCCATTGATTGGATAAAAATGCATGCTGGACTGCCATGTGGGAAGCTGAGTTCCATATTTCATGTGCTCGTCAATGGCGCCGTCGCTCAATTCATTGAAGAAATCGGCTTTCCAATACCATTGAAGTCCCGGCGGATATATCGGGTCGAACATGCTTTGCAGCGCAGGATGCGGGATTGGACCGACAAAGTCTAAGCTGGGTTTCAGAAAACCCCGGATAGGCTTGAACACCGCTTCCGCGTTCTCCAGAGGCCCTGCGTAGCACCATACAATGCCGCACATTTTCTTATTGTGGAGATGTTCCGGAAAAGGAGGTCCGGGAGGAACGACAAGAAAAAGGAAGAACCCATTGAGGTCGTCCGGCGCTTCAACAATAAACTTGCGATACCAGCGCATCACATCGGGAGCCTGATCGAGTTCCCAAAACATCGGCCCCGCGTAGTCGGTATGGATTCGATGGGTCTTGAACAGGAATGAAGTGACAATTCCGAAGTTGCCACCGCCTCCACGGATCGCCCAGAAGAGATCTTCATTCCGCCACTCGCTGGCCGTGACGCAGCTTCCGTCAGCAAGCACGAGATCGGCTGAAACGAAGTTATCGATAGTGAGCCCGCATTTTCGAGTCAAGTGGCCGATACCTCCACCGAGACTCAAGCCCCCGACGCCGGTCGTCGAAATGATTCCAGTAGGCACCGCTAATCCATAGGCGTGAGTGGCATGATCTACGTCACCCCAGGTGCTACCTCCTCCAACTCGCACGGTTCCGGCCTCAGGATCCACATGCGTATATCGAATCGCCGATAGATCCACGACCAGGCCTCCGTCGCATACGCCGAGGCCCGCCGCATTATGTCCTCCACCTCGAATTGCAAGCCTGACGCCGTTCTCCCGCGCGAAATTCACGGACGCGACAACATCCGCGACATCGCGGCACCGGGCGATCCAGCGTGGATGCCGATCGATCATTGCGTTATAAACCTGACGGGCTTTTTCGTATTCCGCGTCGCCCGCTGCGATCAATTCGCCTCTCAACTTTGTTTTGAACTCTGCTACGGCAGTCTCGATAGACATACTCCCTCCTTACAACCGAAAGAATAATAAACTCGCCGTTCTTCAGCCGTTCTGTCTGCGTTCCGCAGGCGGCTGTTTGTTTTTTTGCCGGTCGGCGACTGAGAGCGCTCGTTGGCGGCTCCGGTTGGCTCCGCCCACATCACCTTTTTTCCGCAGCAATGAGGCCCTGAGCTGATGAATCATGGCGTCAGACCAGCACTCTCCGGTTTTTTCCCGGATGACAAGGGCTTCGGACAGACACTTCAGCCCCATCTCCACATCGCCCGTTCGTGCAAATGCCTGCGCCAGTAACATTCGATAATACGGCGTCCTTAAAGCGGCCCTCTGCTGCTCCAGTGCCGCCAGTCCTTCCTGTATCTTTTCGACTCCTTCTTGAGCCGCGCCGCCTTCGGCAAGCGCCCAGCCGCGAATGATCGACGTCCATGCCAGGTAGTAACTGAATCCATACTGACGGCACACGACTGCAGCGTCCTCTGCGCGCTTAGCGGCGACCGTGGGTTCATCGCGAAACTGATGAAGGATGGATGCATAATCAAGCGCCAGCGCCATGGTAAACGGATGAGAGAGCCGTTCAGCACGATCCAGTGCCTGACGGCTGTATTCCACCGATTGGTCAGAATCGCCCAGCATCCACAGAACGTGACCCATGTACGAAAGGCAAAACACACCGAGGTCCGGACCAAAAACCGTCAGGTGCAATCTTTCATCCGCTGTGTCAATGCCGGACAACGCTTGTTGCAAATGCTCGCGTGCCTGAACCAGTTCGCCGAGATGAAACAAACTACAAGCGATCGCAAAGTGCGCAGCAGCAACCGCCGCGGCGTCGTTTCGAAGGTGGACCATTTGCAATAGGCGGGAAGCCATTTCCCGGGCGACAGGCAGGTCTCCTCGGACCTGATGGAAAACCCAGGATCCCCATAGCACTGAGAAATATTGATCCTTTTCGCCAAGGGACTCACACAACATCCGTGCTCTGGCGTATGCCCGCCCGACTTCAGGAGCTGCGTAACCCTGTGTGGCAGTCAACGAGAGCCCGAGGCATACGAGTAAATTCAGTTCGGTACCGTCGTGCTCCTCACCTTGAGGAAACGCTTCAATCAGACGCAGCGCTCGCGTGAGGGATTCAATAGCTTCAGTCTCGGCATACATTCGCTGGCTGACTCGCGCCGCTTGATAATAGAGCGGAACAGCGAGAGCAGGCAGAACCGCTTGCTCATAGTGTCGAGCCAATTCGGCGCTCACGGAGTCCTTATCATTTCCCGAGAGCGTTGCGATCGATTCGGCAATACGGCGGTGATAGAGTTGCCGTTTGACCGGACTCAATTGGCTGTAGGCCACCTCTTGCAATTTGTCGTGAGAAAAATCATAGGACTCCTCTCCCTGCAGCCGGATGATCCGTCGTTGCCAGAGCTCATCAAGCAAAGAAATCAGAGTTTCTTCATCCCAATGGCTGGCCTTCTGAAGAAGCTCGGCAGTGAAAGGTCGACCGATACACGCCGCGACTGACGTAAGGTCCTGGGCTCTGTCTGAGAGCTGTGCCAATCGTGCACTCAACACGGCGTAAACCTTGGGCGGAAGAACGCTTGGTCTGTGAACCGCCGCGAACTCCGGCTTTTCGGGCGCGGCAGAATCCTTTGTTGCCGACAGCAGTCCGGCGCGCACGCTTTCGATGACAAAGAGAGGATGCCCTTCTGTTTCCCTGTATAGTCGCACGCTCGACTCCGCATCCAGCTGGCGACCAAAAACCTGAGTCGCGAGAGTGGCGGTGTCTTTCGAATTGAGTAAGCCGAGCGGGATCTCCGTTGAGCACCCGTCGCGATTTAAATCGTGCATGAGTGCCCGCAAGGCGTGTCGGTCATTCAGGTCTTCGATTCGAACCGTTCCTGCCACAAGCAAACGAGCTTGCGGCTCCAGACGTAACAGGTAGTGCAACCATTCCAATGTCTCCTGGTCACACCATTGCAGATCATCAATGACGAGCAGCAGAGGTTGTGGACATTTCAATATGGTGCGGGCAAGCGCTTCAAAGAAATGGTGACGCTGCCACCCCTCACTGAGAGGCAGTGGGAGGGCAAGTTCCGGATGTTCGACTAGTAGTTCAGGCAACACGCGAACCAGTTCAGAAAGTTGTGATGGCGGCAGGCCAGGTAGTACCGAATGAAATGCGGGGCTCCGTATCCAGTCCGCGACGGGCGCATACGCCAGACGTCCTTCTGCTGCGTAGCATTTCGCTTGCGCTATTGATACACCCTGCCTCGACGTCCACATTCGCAGCTCTTCGAGCAGGCGAGTTTTTCCGATGCCTGATTCTCCGGTGATTAAGACAAACGATGCGGTGCCCTGTGCGGCAATTTTCCAGACCTCGATTAAACGATTGAATTCCTGTTGACGTCCTATCAAATTCAGATGTGTGGGGCCGGATATCGTCGACGGCTTGGGCCTATCGGCCGGAATGAGCTCCTGCTTTGTCACCTGATCCCGCAGCTTGCGTGTTGCCGGACCCGGCTCAGTGTCGAGCTCGCGACGAAGGACGGTCACGCACTGGTGATAGACAAGCAGGGCCGCAGCGCGGTCTCCTTTCAGTCCGTGAAGACGCATGAGCGTCTGGTAACTTGTCTCACTAAACGGATCCAAAGCCAGAAGACGTTCTGCATGCTGAAGGGCAGATGAGAATTCGCCGATGTCCTCCAGTAAAGATATGAGGCTCCCGAGTACCTCAGCGTATTTCTGACGTAAACGCTTTCTTTCGACCTCAGCCCACTCGTCCTGTAAACCAGGCATAAAGTCGCCGCGATACAAGGCCGCAGCTTCTTCAAGCTCTTTTCTCGCACGAACGGGCTCACGGGTCTTGACGGCTTCCTCTGCTCGGATCGCACAAGCTTCAAAATCGGCTACATCGATCGAGAACTCGGCCGTGCATCGCCAAAGAATGTTCTGGCCGTCTGTCTCGATGAATTGACCGGCATCAGGCAACGCAGATCGCAAATGATGAAGCAACTGACGAAGATTTGTCCGAGCCTGCGACTCTGTAGAGTCGGGCCAAAACAGGAAAGCCAAATGTTCACGGGAATGCTGAACACCAGTGTGGAGAGCAAGATAGGCAAGTAACGCTTGTAGTCGATTCGTGTTGACAGTCGTTATCGCGCGGTCCCGATAAACGAGCTGCAACCCGCCAAGCGTCCGGATGTTCCAAACCACCAACCTGTTCGCCCTCGCATCACGGATTATACGGAATCGATGCCGTGGTCGCTTCGGCCGTGGTGCCGGCCCTGTGCTGGCCTTCCATACGAGTTCATGACTCTAATCGTTGTGCACGGCCAAAGCTGTCTCTTTCATTGAAGCAGCGGAAATAAGGTGATTCAGCGCGGCCATGACGCCACCTTTTAAGTGCGGAACGCCTGCAAGGCCAAGGCCCATCTCGACGCCTGCGATCGTTCCGGCCAACATTAGATCGTTGAAACTGCCGAGATGTCCGATGCGGAAGACCTTGCCCTGCAGTTTCGCAAGCCCGGTTCCAAGGGACATGTCGAATCTTTCGAGGATGAGTTTTCGGAGCTGATCAGCATCGTGGCCGGGCGGCATAAAGACTGCGGTGACGGTGTCCGAGTATTCGTCGGGATTTTCGCAGACGATTTCCAGACCCCATGCGCGCACGGCAGCACGAGTGGCTTCGCCATGGCGTCGATGCCGAAGGAACACATTGGGTAGATCCTCTTCGTTCAACATCATTAGAGCTTCACGAAGACCGTAGAGGAGAGTCGTGGGGGGAGTATAGGGAAAAAAACCCGCAGTATTCTGTTTCAGCATTTCGTCCCAGTCCCAATACGCCCTCGGAAGCTTCGCGCTCTTTTGCGCTCGACGAGCTTTTTCGGAGATCGCGTTAAAGCTGAGTCCGGGGGGCAGCATAAGACCCTTTTGCGATCCTCCGATCGAGACATCGACTTCCCATTCGTCATGCTGGTAGTCCGACGAAGCGAGAGAGGAGATCGTGTCCACCATTAATAGAGCAGGATGATTTGCGCGATTCATCGCCCGGCGAATCTCGCCTATGCGGGATTTGACTCCACTAGACGTCTCATTGTGGACGACCAATACGGCTTTGAGGGCGTGGCTTTTGTCTGCCTTGAGGCGTGCTTCAACATCGTCGGGGTCGACTCCTCTCCTCCAGTTGCCCGGCACAAAGTCGGTATGGATACCCATTCGCTCGGCGAGATTCTTCCAGAGAGCTGAGAACTGTCCAGTTTCGAATGCGAGGACGTGGTCGCCGGGTGAAAGCGTGTTGACGATGGCGGCTTCCCAGGCTCCCGTACCCGATGAGGGAAACATCACCACAGGGCCGGACGTTTTAAACACAGAGCGCAGCCCATCGAGAATCTCCAGGGTTAATGCTGAGAATTCGGGACCACGATGGTCAATGATTGGCCGGTCCATCGCACGCAGGACACGGTCTGGAATGTTCGTAGGACCTGGGATCTGAAGAAAATGACGGCCGGTATGATTCACGATAAACCTCCAATAGATTGCTAGAGATTAATTCTCACCGGCCCATTTCAGAAGCCAAATTTTTAAGACACTTGTCGTTACTTCCCTCTTGATACGATTTTAATAGAGTCGCTCTACAAGAGCCCTGCGAAAGGATCGTTTATGAAATTCTGGAAGGTGTTTTTTATAAGTCTGTTCTTAGCGCCGGCTCTGCAAGCACAGATCCCGCTGGATTATCGGTATTCGCCCTACTACCCCGCAGCGTCCTATTTAGGCGCGTACTATCCGGGGGGACCCGCCTATTATCCCGGAGCGTACAATCTCGGGGCGTACTTTCCCCAACCTTGCTACTTCGGTTATATCTGCGATCCTTCTTCGACGTTCGATACAAACCAGACGATTAATACGTTGACTCGTCGGGTGCAACAGCTCAATGAGACGGTACAACTGCTTCAAGCTCAAATAACGGCGACACAAACCCAGCAGCCCCAACCGAGTGCACTTGAGGCGAGTGCGGCCTCAGCTGAGCATCCGGCGAATCCTGTGACTTTGATTTTCAAAAACGGAAAGTGTATCGCCGCCCAGGGCTACGCGATCATGGGTCAGTCGTTGTGGATTTTGACTCCTGGAGGTTCTGAAAGAGTGGCCCTTTCAGATCTCGATGTAGCGGCAACCCAAAGGGCGAACAGTACGCGGGGCATCTCTATTGGGACCAACTAACGTTACCCCAGTTAAACAGGTTCTCGGGATTCCGACGAAACAACGGTTCGATCAGCCGTCGATCCATTGAAGTTGTACACCCGCGGCGCAGGATCGTCGTCCGCAAACACGACATAAGGCCGCGCCGGCGCGCGCGTCACTCCCTGTCGCACATATGAACGGCCTGTTTAGCTTACGCGGCTCCGCCGGTCAACGCAGCCGAATGTCCTGGGAAGAGAGCTCAAACTGTGATGTTCACTTTAGGCTTCTGACATTAAAAGAGAGGAATTGCTGCAATAAAAATACATGCAAGGTTATAAAAAGGTCATCAAATCCGCCGTCGAGAACAGCGCTCTCGAGTTGAAGATGGTCAGTGATCCATACGGCCGAGATCCGCAAAAACTTGGAAATTGTACCTATTTTCGCGGGGCTAACTGACCGGGGACAGTGCTAAATCATTGCGCATTTCTAAGGGCAAGTTAGGTTCTTCGTGAAGGCCTTGAAAAAGCGACTCCTAAAGCGCGACCTCAATGCATACTTTCTCGTGATTTGGAGCCTTCGTTTGGCTGTTGCCGTGCCCAAGTGACGCGACCCAAAAATGGTCGAATTTTGTTGGGCCACCAAATTCGCATTGGTGCCGTAGCGTCGGCACCGAGCACAAGGAGGTGCAGTCTGTCCATATTGAACGTGACGCCCCGTGGAGTCGAGCGAGGAGAATTGTCGCGGCTGTTCCAGAAGGGACAAGCGGTCATTCTCAATGAAGATGAACGGATCTCCAGATTGTTCCGCTCAGTGCTGGATTGGCTGGGACTCAACAAGGCGAATGCCACAGACGAACAGTCCCCCTTCGAAATGAACCTGCTCGATGTCGCCCGAAATCATCGGGAAGGAGATATGCAGGCGGGCGATATGTTACGGTTCGTGCCAAGTGCGTTTGGCCACATTGCTCGAAAGTTTGTGGTGTCTCCAAGCGCTACCGATCATTCTCTTGAGGCTTTCCCAAGTGCTTTCTATTTGCAGGGTCGATATGTTCCGGTGCCCTACAACATATTGGAATGCGCGTGGAATGTGATGTCTGAGGTTTTCCGGAGTGTGCTGCCAGATCGAGCCAACACGTTAGCTTATGCGGTGGAAGTTGACGTTTTGATCTATCCAACCTCGCATGCGGAAATCCACTACCTGCATAGTCTCCTGGCAGATTCTGCTGGTTTTTGGGCACAACTCGGCCATCGGATTGACGCAACTAAAGCCACCGCGGCTGGAATCCTTGACACGAAAGTGGTCAGAGACTTATTCGCGGTGACATCCCTGATACCAGGAGTCAAGAACTTCGCACACATCCTGAATAAAAGGATGCTCGCATCAAGCGAGAAGTCAGTGCCTGAAGATTATCAGATCATCGGTAATCCGCACGTCGATGGGACGAAGTACATTACGGGACTCGTGGGCCGCAGAGATAACGTCTACACCCAGATTTACTGCGCAAAACGCTGGATCCCGCTCCCAGTGACTGGAGATACCCTTGCAGTAATTCCGGCCCAGAAAATGACCTCGTTCGGCGACATCCTTGCCACACGTCACCGCGTTCTACTCAAGAACACCGCGGCCAATGAAAGCAATGGAACGACAAACATTACTCTGAGTCTGTCAGTTATAGATCGTCCCGACAATTTGGCCTCGAATGGACGAGGACATCTCACGTAAAGGATTAATAATCCGCGTGAGACGGAAGCATGCGGTCCTTAGGAACCGGACACGCGAAGCGCGGGCGAGTTATGCGCAGCAAGCGAAGGAAGAGTCGCTCAACTCTAACTATCAATCCATCCAAGCTGACAAGAGACGGCTCTGTCGTCATTCTTTCAATAGCCCTTGGGAAATTTTACGTGAGCAAGTCCTTGCGGTAACGTTGCGGTGCATCATGCGACGGAACCCGTATTTCTGGTTTTCTGAAATGGTTCCTTTCGGTGATGATTTTTGCGAAAATGTTCGGATTCCAAGGACTCCGGGCGGACGCTTAGCATGTCAGTTATAATTCTATTTTTGCTAACGGAGTCCACCCCTCCGCGCCGAAAGTGAAAACGAAGTATGTTCCTACAGTACTTGGAAAGCTCTTCGCTCCGAAAGATTCTAACCTGGTGTTTGGCGTTGTTAGGACCGGTGTTTGCCGCCGCGGCGGTCAACGCTGCGGACACCGGCGCATTCGACCTAATCGGGCCTAGCGTGGAAGTAAAGGTCAACAGGGATGGTAGGACGTTGCCCATCGCGGAAGTATCCAACTTACAAGCTGGAGACCGCGTTTGGATCCATCCCGATTTTCCCGAATCGCAGTCAGCGCCCTACCTGTTGATTGTGGCGTTTCTGCGTGGGTCCACGAACCCGCCGCCGGACAGCTGGTTTACACGAGCGGAAACGTGGAACAAGAAAGTACGAGAAGAA
>DATFXZ010000154.1:0-19160 GCA_035315305.1 Terriglobia bacterium
GCACCTTAGCTGACTTAAACGAACATGTGCCGGCTCACGGTTGAAATCGGCAATTGGCGCGTGTTTGGCCCGACTAAGCATCCGTAGCCAACAGGACAACACGGCTTGACACTGGCTCTCTCATATACATATCGTGGCGTATGGGCCAAAACATTGTTTTGGTGTATCCCAACGCGGGACAAGACGTGTTGGGTATTAATGTGGGCCTGCCGCTATCTATCCTCTACGTAGGAACCGCACTAAAAAAAGCCGGCTATGACGTTACGCTTCTTGATGAACGTATCCACAAAAATTTTGCGGCCGTTCTAAAAGACGCTGTTGCCGCCCGTCCGTTATATGTCGGGATTTCATCCATGACGGGATATCAGATTGGTCATGGACTGGTAACCGCGCAAACGATCCGGGACTTGGATCCGACAATTCCGATTGTGTGGGGCGGCGTCCATCCGACGATTCATCCGGAATCCACGGCGCGGCATCCGCTTGTCGATATCGTTGTCGTCAATGAAGGTGAAGAGACTGCAGTTGAACTCGCACAGGTAATCGCCTCGGGCGGAGACTTACGTCAGGTGCGAGGTGTTGCGCTGAAAGAGAATGGCCGGATCGTGCGGACTCTTGAGCGCCCACAGATGGCGTTGGAGACATTACCTCGCGTCGATTACTCACTCGTCAACCTAATTGATTATTTTACGATCGGACACATATCCAGGAGCAAACAACTACAGATCGTCACCAGCCGGGGCTGCCCATTCCGTTGTAGTTACTGTTATCTGACATTGCCGGAACTACGTGGCTACCGTTGGCTTTCAGCAGAGCGCGTTTATGACGACATCAAATTCCTGAGCGAAAGTTATGGCGTGAAATCGATCTTCTTTTATGACGATTACTTCTTCGGCAATCGGAAGCGCGTTTTGGAATTTGTAGAGATGTTAGAAGAAAAGCCTCTGGGCATGCAGTTCGAGGTGAGTTGCAGGATTGATTTCCTGGCGCGGGAGAGTGAAGAGTTCCTTGCCAGATTGGCTCGAGTCGGATTTACAGAGTTGCTGATCGGCGTCGAATCCGGATCGGACCGAATACTGAAGCTGATCAAGAAAGACTATCGTCGCGAGCAGATCATTGTAGCCAATCGCAAGATGGCCAAAGCCGGCATTGGTGCGAAGATGAGTTGGTTAGCCGGTTTTCCGACAGAGACCGCGGAAGACTTCTACCAGACGGTAGATCTAATGCTCCAACTGGCGAGGGAAAATCCACAGTGCAGCCTTACGCCTCTTGGTATTTACACGCCGTATCCCGGAACCGAGTTGTATGAGATTTGCAAAATCGACTTCGACATGCAGTTCCCGGAAGCATTGGAGGGCTGGGCGGAATATCAGTGGCAGAAGAATAACAATGTGTATCTGCCCCACGCCGATTTCAGGTTATTGACAAAACTGAATGTCGCCTCGCGTTTCTTCGATGTGAAGCTCTTCGAGCGCTTCGGCCAGCAACGGCTCAAATTGCCGATCATGGCGCTTTATCACACCTACGGTAAGCTCATCCGTTGGCGTGTCCAGAAACGTTTTTTTGACTTAATGCCGGAGGTGCGGATATTGAATTGGCTGCAAGACTATTACATCTCGTCGACGCACAAGAAATATCAGACCCTCCGGGACAAACGTCTGCACGAGGCAGCTTGTGGCTGAGGAGCCACTCGTTTCCGTAATTGTTGTGAACTGGAACGGACTTGGACTGCTTGATGAATGTTTCGAGTCCCTGGCGAAACAGACCTGGAGAAATACAGAGTTCATCCTGGTCGACAACGGTTCGACCGACGGTAGCCGTGAGCTCCTGACTTCGTGGGCCGAGCGCCTGCCGCGCGCCCAAACGATCCTTCTTTCCACCAATACCGGCTTTTGCAAAGCAAATAATCTTGCATTCTCGCGCGCAGGCGGCGAGTGGATTGCGCTTCTGAACACTGATGCTGTTGCTGAGCCGAATTGGCTAGAAGAGTTGGTCCAATACGGCGATGCGACAAAACGCGTAGGAATGCTGGCGAGCAAGATTCTCTTTCAGAATCCCCCAAAGGTTATCGACAAAGCCGGCCACTTGATCTACTGGGACGGACAAAACCGCGGCCGCGGCACAATGGAAACAGACGTTGGGCAATATGATCAGCCAGAGGAGATCCTTTGGCCGGATGCATGCGCGGCGCTCTATCATCGTAAGTTGTTCGAGGAGACCGGCGGTTTCGATGAAGCTTTCTTCGCTTTCGGTGACGACGCGGACCTCGGCATGCGCGCACGGCTCCTGGGCTGGAGCGCGTGGTACGTTCCGAGAGCTATGGTTCACCATCGTCATTCGGCAAGTTTCGGCAGCTATTCTCCACTGAAAGTAATGCTGGTAGAGCGCAACCGTGTACTGCTGGCCGTGAAGAATTTTCCCTGGTCGCTTCTGTTGCAAATGCCTTTCTGGACCTTGAGGAGGTTTTACTGGCATGCCTACGCCATCCGGGAACGCAAGGGGGCAGCGGCCCGCTTTCTGCAAAGTAACGGATGGCGTCAAATAGTTTTCAATCTTGCCTGGTCGTATTTGAGCGCGCTGAAGTTGTTGCCGGATGCCTTTCGAAAGCGCCATGTCATTCAACGAACAAGACGCCTTTCCTCGAGCGAAACGCTCCAACTTCTCCAACGCTTTCAAATTGACGTGCGTGAGTTAACGTTGCGGGATTGAGCTCCCCAAGTCCAAGTCGAGAGGATGTGTGAGCGACCTCCTGCCGCCTTCGGCGGCTCTCCCCCTCACGGAGGGGGAGACGCGAGCGAAGCGAGCGAGGGGGTCGCTCAAACACCATCTCGAATTACTGAAAAACGCCTACGGCACCTGGGGCTTTTCGAACGTTGTCTTTTCCGGCGTGAGACTCTTCAGGAATGCCATCAACTGCGACCGTTCTTCCTTCGAGAGCATCTTCGGTTTCAGTTTCTCATCCAAGTGAGGGTTTTTGATTCCGCCTTTTAGCATCAGATCAACTGCATCATCGAGCGTCTTCGCACGACCATCGTGAAAGTACGGAGCAGTTTCCGTAATGCTGCGGAGCGTTGGTGTCCTGAAAGCTCCTTGCATCGCTTCCGCGTTCGGATCCTTTGTGCCGGCTTTTTCCGCGGCATCGGCGAGGATTTTGCCGCGGCCGAGATCCGGCATGGGTTTATCGAAACCTATGCCGACGTTGTGGAACAGAGTGTCGGTGAAGAGCGGCGGAACATGACAGAGAGTACAGTTCGCTTTATCGGTGTCGCTAAAAACAGTAAAACCTTTGATCACGTCTTCAGAGACTGCCGATTTGTCGCCCTGCTGATACTTATCCCACGGTGAATTTTCAGATCGTATCGTCCGGACGAACGTTGCAATGGCCTTGGCGATATTGTCGCCTGTCGCAGGCCCATTGAAGACTTTTTGAAATTCATTCTTATAAGCTTCGATGCCGTTCAGCGTCATGGCCACTGCGTCCGGATCTCCGCCCATCTGGCCTTTCCATGCCGCCGTGACCTGGCCTTCAAGGGTAGGCGCACGGCCATCCCAATACCATTGCTTGTAATAACCAACATTGATGAGAGTTGGCGTGTGGCGCGTGTTCTTGCTGCCGTCGAATTTCGTGGAAAGGGCATTCCCGTCCGCCCATCCCTTATCCGGCAGGTGACACGTTTCGCACGACATTTTTCCTGTCTTCGAGAGTCGAGTATCGAAGAAGAGCTTCTTGCCCAATTCAGCCTTCTCCGCCGTGATCGGATTATCTGCAGGCACTGCCATTTCACCGAGCGGTCCTACATCCGGCTTTGCTGCCGGCGTTGCGGGAGGCTCGCTCGTTTTTGCTTTTTCGGGTTCATTAGAGCCCGCGCACGACGTGACGAACACCAATAATGCAAGCACTAGGATCTTCACAGACTTCATGGATGCATCCCCATCGAGAAAAATTGTTGGGCGTTAGGTTAGCTCACGCTTCATGAGCCGTGCATCAACAATCTTTCGGCTGAAGTTTTCGTTGTCGACGGCCGTATTTATCCGTATTTTGCCGGGTTACATTGACTCTACAGTTTCAGATCCGGTATCTCTGAACGAATCGAAGGAGGTTCCAAAGTATGGCGTCAGAGGTAAAACTCTTTTCTGGGTTATCGAAGTCCGAACAAACGGATATGGCCGAGGTGAAAAGGGCAATGTCGGCCAGATATTTGGGACGACCGCCAGGAATGAAAAAACCGGCCGTCGGACTGAGAGCAGCAGCCGCAGCAATATCGGTTGCGACGCACAATGTAGTGGGAGTCGGTATCGACGAAAAGTACGTCGACGGTATACCCACTGGTATCCACGCGATAAAATTCCTCGTGCGGACGAAACTTCAACCTTCTGCATTGTCCCCATCCGAAAAATTTCCAGCTTCGATTGATGGAATTCCGACCGATGTCGAAGAAGTCGGCATGATTGTTCCTTTCGCTAAAGCCGCGCGGGCAGTAGCCATGCCTGCGACGATGCCTAACCCTAAAACGAAATTCCGGCCTGCACAGCCGGGATGCTCGATCGGTTTTCAAGATCCCACCAACACGTTCATTATGGCCGGCACGTTCGGACTCGTCGTGAAGGACGCCCAAAACAACATCTATGCACTAAGTAACAATCACGTTTTGGCCGACGAGAATGGAGTCGAATCCGATGGTGTTACCCGCCGCCAGTCACTTTCCCCCGGAGCTCCAATTTTTCAACCTGGTTTACTGGATGGAGGAAAAGTCACAACCGATCAGATTGCGGAATTAACGCGTTGGGTCGACCTTCGAGCCGATCAGAACGACAACAAAGTCGATGGCGCGATCGCAAAAGCGCTTCAGCCGTCGCTTATGAGCCGCAATATTTTGTTTATTGGGGCTCCGACAGGAACCACAGCCGCTGCTAAGGACATGATTGTTCATAAATTCGGCAGGACCACGTCGTATCGGGCCGGCCGCATCAGCAGTGTGTTTTTTGATGTGTCGATACCGTATGAAGTCGGCGAGGTGATGTTTACGGATCAAATCGCAATTCGAGGGCTCAACGGAAAACGTTTCAGCGACTCCGGCGATTCCGGATCAGCGATTCTGGAGCGATCAAGCAATAAAGTCGTCGGCCTTTTGTTTGCCGGCGCCACGAACGGTTCGCTGACCTTCGGAAATCATATTGCCGACGTTTTGAGCCAGCTAAAGGTTCAGTTGGCCTAAACCGGACGCGTATAATCCAGTAATGGCGTCCGTAGATGATCTTCGAGCCGTGAAACGAAAATATTCGGCGCAACTCTTGCGGACCCCTGGGGTCTGCGGCGTCGATATCGAGGTCGGAGAGTCCGGCGACGCCGTGCTCAAGGTCCACCTGGATACGCAAGATCCGAAGGTCCGCGCCGCATTGCCAGCCGAATTGGATGGATTTCCGGTGCAGTATGTCTATACGGGGCCCATCCGCAAACTTAGTTAATGAACTCCCCCTAGCGAACAGAGCAGAATTTTGAAATTGGACGATTCCTGCATTTCAAACCCGAAATCCAAAACCTTAGATTGGTCCGACGCTACTGTTGTACGTCCAATCAGAAATCTCGGATTTCGGATTTGAAATGCAGGAATCGTCCAAGTTCCAATTTCTTATTTAGCGTCCTCAAGAGGCATGTCTTCGGCGTCGCCTCCTGCAAACATCTTTGCAGAATCGAAAAAGCCTGCCGCGGTCAAATGGATTTCAACGTTCTTGTCGCCCTTGTTTTCCCAGAACCAACCATGGATGCCGGTGCTAGGCGCCGTGAAGGAACCGTACGATTCAGCCTTGCCGACTTTGTCGTCTAGTTCGTAGCTGTCGTAATAGTCGGGGTTCGGTTTTTGGTCGGGCTCGCCGTGAAACTCGAACATCAGTTTGCCCGAAGCCTTCCATGAGTACACCATCACAGCGCCTTTTTGCATGTGATATTTGAACTCGACACCGTGACCTGGCGTCAACAGCAGGTCTTCGGAATCCACTTTGTAGATTCGTGCCTGAGGTGTGTAAGTCGCGTTCGGCTGTGGTTGTCCGTTGGTTGCGGAAATCGCAGATTCGGGCTTCGTTGCCGTGGATCTCGCCAATTCCGTCAAGCCGAGTGCGGCACCAGTGCGCAACGGATCGAAGCCGTATTCCGCCGGTAGTACCGCCGCAAACAGCAGAATCAGGGCGACGACAGCCGCAATAACAGTCGCCTTCGCGATCGCCTTTCTGGTGGGCGCTGCGATTTGAGGTATATCTTTTTCCTGGATCATCATTCTCCTGTTATGCGGTCAAGAGATATCCTGCGAGCTGATAGCCCGTCAGAATAAAGCCGCCCGTCATCAATGCTGTGTTGGTCACGAATGCGTGCCGCAGAAAACCGTCTCGAGTCCGCCAGTAACTCAAAGCAATGAGAACCGCAGTCAGCGCAAGCACCTGGCCGATTTCGACGCCGACATTAAAGCTGACGATGTTGGCCACCAGTCCGTTTTGAGACAGCGCGAATTCCTGGAGCTTCGTCGCCAATCCGAAACCATGGAACAAACCGAAAATCAAAACGGCCCACTTCGTATTCGGCTGGATTCCAAGAAACCGTTTGAAGCCATCGATGTTGTCGAACGCTTTGTACACGACGGATAAGCCAATGATGGCATCGATAATGTATGAGTTCGCATGCACGCCGCCAAGCACGCCCACTAATAACGTGACGCTGTGGCCGATTGTGAACAGACTCACGTATTGGACGACATCCTTGAGGCGATAAAGAAAGAATATGACTCCGACCAGGAACAATAGGTGGTCATAACCGGTGACCATGTGTTTCGCCCCAAGGTACATGAACGGCCCCATGGCTCGGCCTTGATTGGCCTGCACGAACTTTGCGTCATTCCTAGAGACGTTATGTGCCCTTGCATCCGGCAGAAAGAGAGAGACCAAGGCTAATGTCGCGATAATGATGAACAAAGTACGTTTGATCATGGTTCAGGCGCCCCTGCGATCGCTCCACCATATCTCAAGTTGGGTACGCAAATCTGGGGAAAGTTTTGAGTTTTGAGTTATGAGTTTTGAGTTGTGAGTCGGGCCGATTTACTCAGAACTCATAACTCAGACTTCATAACTCATAACTCAGGACTGGGACTCACGACTCCCCCAATAGCCTGCGCGCATTCACCAGATCCTGTGTATTAAAACCCTGGGAGAAGCGCGAATAAACTTCACCAAGCCTGGATTTCCCTTCGCTCTCACGTTTCTGTTTCGTAAGGAGATTTAAGAAGCTCATCGAGGTGCGGAGTTGCCAGCTGAGGGCCTTCTGGCCATGGGCCACCTCGAGTGAATCCAGATAGCCGCGCTCGGCTCGGCCGAAGTGTGATTCGCCCATAGCAACAAAGCAGTCACTTCGGAGCCGCAACAATTCCGCTTCGTAATATGGCGCTCCTGTCGAATGGGTTGCCGCGAGGCCCTCTTCTGCGATGGCAAGAGCCTCGTCGATAACACCTGCTAACAGCAGGCATTCCGCGAGTACGCCAAGGAAATGGGGCCACGCCACTCGCGATCCGATATTGCGCAAGTCATTCAAGCCGGCCTTCATCATTAGAATGCCCTCTTGTTGGCGCTGTTGGGCAGCGATGGCCCAGCCGAGTCGTACGGTCGACCATCCAAGCAACTCGGGGAATCCGTGTTCGGCGGCAATCTCCTTCGCCTTGGAAGTGAGATGTTCCGTGTGATGCGGTTCACCGCGCATTTCATAAATCCCGGCCGTGTACATCAGGGCAAATCCCTGCGTGTAGATGTTGGCGAACTTTTGAGCTTCCTCTCGTCCTTTTTCGGCGATGTTAATGGCGTCGTCTGGATACCCGAGAATCCAGAGGTTGTTGCCCATCTCTACTTTGCATCCGACGCTTGGGTCGAGCGCAAACAGAAACGCGTAGTCGCGGCGAGGCTGCCGATCAAACAACGCGATTCCAAGGGTATGATGCCTGATTGACTTTCTGAATTTCGCTCGATGGCCCGACGTGAATCCGAGCGCGTGGTGGGCCTCGATGCGAAGCGGATGATTGGACGATTTCTTGGCCAGTCGCAGGAGATCGTTCGAGAGTTGCTGCGCAACGCCGAAATTTCCTCGAACGATGTTGTATCCCCACAGGCCGCGAAGTACCGCCAGCCGCTGTTGCGACGTTCCGATGGCCTCTGCAAGCTGTTGAGCGCGAGCATAGACTGCTTCGATTTCCGAAGCGCCGATACCGCGCGTCGCCATCAGAGCGCCGCCAAGAATGATCAGGAAGGCAAGCTCACGAGCATCCGGCTGCTCCGTTGCCGCAACTTTTTTCAATTGCTCCAGACCACGTCGAGCCAGGAGTACAGCTTCATTATGCGCGAAAATGGATGCAGCATTCTCGGCAGCCATGTATGAGTACTTCGAAGCCTCGTCGAAATCTTGTGAGCTTTCGAAAAGGAGTGAGAGAGCGGAAGCGACGGGACGTCCGTCACCGTTGTACGACTCCAGTAGCGCGCGCGCAACATCGGCGCTGACCCGCTGTCTTCTCTTCGGCAGCAGCGAGGAATAGAGAACATTCTGGTACAGCACGTGAACGAACCCGTAGCGTTGGCTGAGGCCCCCCAACGGCAGGTCGTGCTCGCCGATCGGAGTAACCAATCCCGTTGATTCCAGCATTTCCATTCGCTGCTCGACCGCCAGCGGATCCCGACCAACCGCCCTCGCGACTACAGTTGGATCAAATTCGCTGCCTTGGACGGCGGCGACTAAAAGCAGGTCGTGATCTTCACGGCTGAATTGTCGCAGTTTCTGCTCGACAAGGTTCCGGACGTTTTGCGGGAGCTCCTGTTCGAGTGATTCGACAGCTTCGGTGAGCACCCATGTGTTGGCTTCTTTCTTGATCACTTCGCGATTGCGCAGCTCGCGCAGAAGATTGGACATGAATAGCGGATTGCCCTCGGTCCGCTCATCGATCAGGTGGACGAATTCCCGAGGAAAGCTGTGGTTGGGGAACTCGAGTGTCAGGTATTGATCAATCTCGGCCGCGGTCAAAAAGCTCAACCCGATTTCGGAACACCGATCCTTCACAGTCAATTCGGAGATCAGTTTTGAAGTGGCGTGCTGTTCAGCCAAATCGGAAGGACGGTAAGTAACGACGATCAGGATTCGCAATTCGTCGAAATGATTACTGAGATAACCGAGCACATCGATCGTCGATGCGTCCGCCCAGTGCACGTCATCGAAGAACACAATCACGGGCTTGCTGCGCGAGAGCTTTCCAAGAAAAAATCGCAATTCCCGATTCATCTGCTGCAGCAGGTTTTCGCGGGGAACGGCAGGACGCCGAATAGTCGAATCCTGTGAAGCAGGAGGCACAACTTGAAAATACCAGTTGGGAGCCTGCGACTTGAGCATGCTCTCGACAAGTTCGCCCGATTGTCGCTTGCGAAGGCCGTCGAGAGCATCGAGCAGGGGCAAGAAGCCCTGAGTTCCTGCCAGGCGCTCTGAACACTGGCCGCGCGCGATCCACGCGGACTCATGACGAGAAAGGAAATCCTCAACGAGTGTCGTCTTGCCGATTCCTAGTTCGCCTCTGACGCAACACAGTAGACCTCGCTCGAGTGTCGCACGCTCAAACACATTCTCGAGATCTGCGAGCTCTTTATCGCGTCCGACGCAGTGCGGTTTTACAGTTTCTAAAGTTCGGGCTCGTTTGTGTGCGGGAAGGGAGCTCAAAACGGATTCAATTTCCCCTGCCTCCGGACGTTCCGACGGGATTTTGTGCAACATCGATAGAACGAGCGCGTCCAGTTGGGGACTGATCGTGTTTTGCATCCCCTGGACTTGAGAAGGTGGGGTTGGCTGTAAACTACGAATGCCCTCGATAATCCACTCTCCTGCTCCTTCGAAGGGATGCCTCTTGGTCAAGAGTTCATAAAAAACAATCCCTAGCGAAAAAATGTCTGAGCGTGTGGTGAGTTTCTCGCCTCGCGTCTGTTCGGGCGACATGTAACGCGGAGTACCCATGATCGTGTGCGGTCCAGTTTCGGTACGCGGCGTTTTCGTCCTTCGTGCATTTTTTGTGACAAGAGTTTTCGCCAGGCCAAAATCCAGGACCTTTGCCGTTCCGCCGGTCGCCAGGATAACGTTTTCCGGCTTGATGTCGCGGTGAACCATATCGACCGAATGAGCAAGCGCCAGGGCGGCCGCGACCTCTTTGACGATTCGAATCGAGTCAGCGATCGACAGGTCCTGAATCCTTTGCCGGAGTGTGTAGCCATCGACGTGTTCCATGACAATGCATGGCCCAAAGTCGGTATCGAGAACTTGATAAATCGCAACGATGTTCGGGTGGACAGGGAACCGAGCTGCCGCCTTAGCTTCTTCACGGAATCGGGCTGCGCCGGCAACTGTGGCGCCGCGATGAAGAAGTTTCAAGGCCACAGATCGCTCGAGGCTTGTGTCGAAGGCTCGATAGACCGTCGCCATGCCGCCGCTTCCCAACTTCGAGACAATCTTGTAGGGACCAATTTGCTTGCCGACCATCGTTTGATCTCGTAGAGTGCCGCAGGACAATACCGTACTCCACGTCAAAACGGCAAATTACCCAAATGCGGTTACCCAAATGCGGTTTGACCTTATTCCGTGTTCCTTGTATGGTGGGCAGGCTTTTTCAGAGTCATGCCAAGTCCGGACATTTTCGCGCCGTTTACCATCAATAACGTCCGCTTCCGAAATCGCCTGATCCGTTCTTCCATCGGCGGACGAAATGCTTATTACGATGGCGCCGTCAATGATGCGTTCGCCCACTTCGAGCGACGATTCGCGGTCAACAACATTGGCGGACTGATTTCTGCAACTTTCACAGTAGACCATAGCCGCTGGTCACCGCTTGAATACCCGGCGATGAGCTCTGATGAATTCATCAAACCACTCAGAAGGGCAATTCGGTATGTGAAGTATGGGCAGCCGGATATGCCGTACATCCTTCAGATAGGCGACCCGGGTTACCACACGCAGACGAGCCTGTTCAGTGAAAAAGCAGATGAAGCCTCTTCTTCGGATGGTTTCGAGTTTCTGTATGGCTATCGGAATCGGCGCACCGGAATGTCGGAGAAAGAGATAGAGAAAACGATTTGCCGATTTGCTGCTGCCGCTGTGCGTGCGCGGGAGGCGGGTTGCGATGGCGTGGAGGTTACTGTCTCGAAGGGTTACCTGATTCACCAGTTCTTAAATCCGCGAGTGAATCATCGAACGGATCAGTACGGAGGGTCGCTCGAAAATCGATTTCGCTTTCTGAAGTGTATCGCGAGTCGTGTGCGCAAAAAGGTAGGGTCTGACTTTCTGTTCGGAATACGAATTTCTGCCCGCGATTACAACCATGTCCCCTGGATGGGAAATGTATTTCGTATTCCGTTTTCGGGCGGAGGCAATGGGCTCGCTGAAACAATACAAATCGGAAAATGGTTGCGTGAGTCGGAAAACGGAGCGATTGACTATCTTCATATTTCCAACGGTTTTGGTTTTATTAATCCCAAAGAGAACCCGGGGCGATTTCCCACAGAAGAAGCTCAGATTTTTCTGAACTCGACACGTCATTTGAGTTTCAAATCCAGTGCACGGGCGACTTTAATCAATGCAGGGGCGTCCGTCCATATTGCGGACCCGTTGTTGAACATCGGGTGGAAATTCGTACCGGCGGCAAACCTGCCGGACGCCGCAGAGTTCAAGCGAGCACTCGGTATTGATTTCCCAATCATCGTCAATGGAGCATTTCAAGAAAAATGGGAAATCGAGCAAGCGCTTTCCGTCTGCGACTTTGTTTCGATGGCCCGGCCGCTGCTTGCAAATCCGGATTTACCACGTCTCCTCGAGCGTAATCGTGCCCCCACATATCCGTGCACCCACTGCAACCGCTGTACCCTTCGAACCACATTATTTCCTCTCGGCTGTTATGATCTGTCGAGATTCGACAGCCTCGATCAGATGCAGGATCAAATCCTGATGTGGGGCAACAGTCCGATGAAGAAGCAATACAGGACGTTGCCCGTACGAACGAAACCTCCCGGTATTCAACCCGAGGAAACCGCACCGTCGGTGAATTTCGGCGGGAATATATTTTTCAAGCCGGAGAAGTGGTATGTGCCTCGGAATGCACAGGAAATACTTCACATTCTCAAAACGCATCGCGGAGAGAGCATTAGAGTGGTCGGATCGCGTCACGCCTGGAGCGAGGCTGCGCAGACAAGCGGTGTGAACATTGATATGCGCCACTTTGGAAACATTGAGCTCCGCGAAGTCGGAGATGGGGTTTTCGTCAAAGCCGGCGCAGGATGCACGCTCAGTGCGGTTTTGCAGGAGTTGGACCGGCACGGCTACACATTGCCGACGATCGGTACGATCACAAAACAGACTGTTGCCGGCGCAATTTCGACCGGTACGCATGGAGCGGGGAACTCGAGTTTGTCCGACCATGTCGTGGCGATCACGCTCGCTGCCTACGACGAAACAGGGCCAAGAATGTACAGTTTAACGAGGGGTGATGAGTTGCGTGCCGCACGCTGCGCCCTGGGATGTATGGGCATCATCCTCGACGTGACCTTACCGTGCGTGAAGAAATTTTACGTCGCAGAAACCGTACGCCGAACCGCATCTCTTGACGATGTCCTTGCATCTGAGCCCGACTTTCCTCTGCTGGAGTTCGGGTTGCTGCCATATCGCTGGTCCTATATTGCCTATCAACGCGTCGTTGTACCGCGGCGGGAAATAACTTTGCTCAAGCGGCCGATTGGATGGGCATATCGTGCATACAAGACGATCGTCATCGATTGGCTTGCTCATGCCTCATTGAAATGGTTTGTCGTTCCGCTTTCCCAAACCCGATTGGGCGGCTTGCCGCTGCTTCGTTTCACGATGCAGCGCGTCATGCCGTTCATCGTCGCTTTGTGGCCAATAGGTCACGTCGTGGACCGGAACACAAAGACACTGACGCGGCACCATGACTTGTTTCAGCATGTCGAGATGGAGGTGTTTGTACCACGCGCGAGCATCAAAGTCGCCATTGAGTTCATTCGAGAGATGACGTCTTTCTTTGCTGGGGAAGCGAAAAGCATTTCAGAGAAATTCGAGGATTATGTACCTTACGACTACGAGTCATATTGCGGTTATTACGCGCATCACTACGTTCTTTACTTTCGACGGGTACTCCCCGATGACACCCTGATTTCTATGACGGCGCGCAACGATCGGTCGGGAACGGACTACTACGGAATCGGGTTCTTTTCTTTTCACGAACCGTCGAGGGAGCGCTTTAACAAGTACGCCGAATGCATTGCGATCGGGCTGAACCGGATGTGCCGGGCTCGCGTACACTGGGGAAAATATTCCCCACTGACTTACGACCACATGCGCGATGTATATCCTGAACTGGACACGTTCGCCTCAATTTGCAAGACCGTTGACCCGAACGGGACATTCCGGAATTCATTTACGGCAAAGGTTCTCAATCTTTGAGGAAACGCCGCGGATTGCACCAATTTAGACATCCGTCCTCACGAAAAACACCCTGAAGTAGTTGAACATTTTTGGGACGAGTTCCCCCGGATTCAGTCGCGGGCGTTCGAGTCTGTATCTACCTTCGGACAACAGAGTGGCAATCACGCCTTTGGCCAACATGAGGGCCAGATTCTTTCCGATGCAGCTTTGTGCCTCATTGCTGAAGTGATTGAACTGATCGTCTTGTGGGCGGATGTGGAGAGACAAAGGAGCGAACTTGTTAGCCATTGGATAAGCGGTCTCGTCGCGATGGTTAAACACATTTGGAATCAGCACCCGTGCATTCGCGGGAATCGTGTATCCGTCTACTTCGTCTTGGCACTGGGTCTGTCGCGTAATCATCGCGTTAGTCGGCCAGAGTCGCATGGCGTCTTCGATAGCTGCTTCCAGATGCGCCAAGTGCTCAAGGTCCTCCGGACTGTTCAAATCTTTGCCTTCGGCCTCTCGACGTACAGACGCTTCAACATGCGGATGAGACGTGATGAGTGCCAGAGCACGAACCGTGTTAATGGCGGTGCTGTCACGAATCGCAAACATCCAATGTGAGACCTGGCTTTCCAACTTTAGATTGGGTCCTTGTGGGACCTGAGCGCAACGGCCGAGGAGAGTTTCCGGGCGTGGATTGCTCACCAGTTGGCCGATTGCTTGATAAAACTCGGTGAATTGTTTTGCCCGGTTGTTGCGATTGGCTGCCTTCATCAGCAACCGGTGCTGCGCGCTAAGATCCAAGGTTTCCGGAGAGTAATGACCGAAAACGATGTGCAGCATGATCTCATTGAAGAGCTCGTCGAAGTGTTTCCAGACGAGATTGGGCCCTGCCAGGCGTTGCATGGAGGCCGTTTTGAAATGCACGATGCGCGCAAACTTCGAACCGAACTCTTCCGGCACCTGACCTGGTACTACGACAGACTTGTGGAAGTCACGACGATCCTTCCAATCTTGTCCTGTAGAAATGGTCAGCGCGTCGGGCTGAAAACAGTTCATTCCTGTGAGCTTCGTTTCCTCCGGGCCATATATGTTCGGTGAATTCTTCAATGCATGACGGATCGCCGGTTCTTCCAACAACAAAATCGTTTCAGTGCCCTTTAGTTTTGTTGCCATATATCCACTACCGGTTCTTTTGCGGGCACGCCGAAGGATTCGGATCAGCAGTGCATCAAGGTGGAGCATGGTTCGCAAACCGACTACAAACCGGCGGACCAAGAAATATCCCTGCAATTGGAGCGCTAGCAGGAAAATGAGCAGACCAGCCTTTTCGAATATCGACAACCTGGGAATGCTTCTATGCGCTTTGCTCATGCGAAGCCGTAGGTCAAGGCTTGTCGATGCGGCACCATGGTTTAAACGGGTTCTCAGGGTTTATGGCGCCCCGCAATTGAGGGTAGTGCCGGATCAGGACGGAACCAAAGTCATTCTCGTGAATCCACTCCAGACCCGCGTGAGTATAGATTTCCGGCCGGTAGTCCTCTGTGAAGAATCGGTCGCTTTTGAGCCTGCGAGAGGCCATTAAAACAAAAACTCGAAAGGCAGTATCACTGATGCCGAACCCTGAAGGTCGTGGTTCTTCGGCAAGCAACCCCACCATTAAATCCACTTTTTCGATGTCGTCTTTGTACACATCTCGAATAATCCGAATGATGTTCTTATCGGGATGAATCTCATCAATAGATCTCAGCGGTTTCATATGCATTCGTCTGCGAAACTCGTTGTACCTGGGAAGACCGCGCTCGCGATCGCGGAGAATGTCGACCGCCGCCAAATCCATTTCGACGTCGAGGTCAGATTTGAAGTGCTGCAGAAAGGCCGGATAGTTCCGTAAGGTGACCTTGCCTGGATGTGCGATACCAAAAGAGTAAAACAAATTCGGCAATCCATGCTCTTCGACGACGTCGCGTGCATGCTCGCCTTGCACATATTCTAAGGTCCGGCGTTCCTTCTCCTCGCCCGTGGTCACATCGTAGAAAACATAAGCATCCGGCAAAAGCGGATGCATTCTGTATACGGAAACGAACTCCTCTGTCATTGCATAGTTGACGCCGTGGTGATCGCGATCCGAGCCGGGGATTCCGCACAAAATATCGCTGTCGGCCCACCGGCCCAAGACCTTGCGCCATTGTCCTCCGAGCAGACCCGACCAATTGGCTCTCATAGCTAGATGCAACTTCGGATTGTCCAGGATTGCGGGCGTCCATTGGATCGTCTGAATCTTGGCCATTACCGCCGCATTGATCAGCCGCGCCGTATGAAAAATCTGCTCATCGTCCCAGGCTGGACAGTTTTTTCTGAGGTGATCGCAGATGGCGTTGTGTTCGCGCGTGAACAGCGTGTGTAACAAACTTAGACCGACCCACCAGTTGCGATTGAATCCGGTGAGATCGAAACGCTTGGTCTTATTGACGTATTTGACAGGCAGCAGAGTAGCGCCTTTGTGCTCCACAGTTCTGAGATGCGGGGTGCCGGGCTGACGCAGGGAATTGAGCGTCACAACATCACTTCCGTAAAGTTGCGATGCATCCCACCAATGGGTCACCGTATTTTCATAAGCGGGAACGGGGCCGGAAGGCGTCTGAACCCAGTGCTTCACCGGTGTCCGGGGAATACTCATAGTGTTATTGGCGAAACCCGAGTCCTTCGGCAATGCAACATGGATCTTGTCGTCGTCTGGACCTGCCGGGTGATTGAACCAGTCGTGGATTTGGAACTGTATCCATGCCGCAGCAAGCAAATTCAATCCCTCGACAGGTTGGAAGTGTTCTCGAGTCATCAGACGTTTGCTGATCACATGCGGGTCAGGGTCCAGAAGACCGAGTTGGTTACGGTGGGCTGCAATCGTGTTCAGGGGCACGTTTCTTCCGAACGTCGTCCCGGCCGCTCCCATTCCCGGCACATTAGGTTCGGTGAACGTGCCGTCCGGAGTGCGGGCATAACGATTGGCCGGTACGTAATTCGGAATTGGAATCGTCTGATATCCATCGGACGTGTCGAACAAGTTTTCATGACGGAGCCTGTCCCGCACCAGCTTGAGCGCCAGAATGCCCAGGTTTGCCAGGCGGAATAGCGGTTCATTCGGCGGGTCCTTGAATTTGTACCAGGGAACACGCGCTGCCAATAAACGAAAGAAGAGACAGGCGAGAAATACCGCAACCACGAACACAGCGAACAAACGCCAAACACCCCAACGGGCTCCCCATTGCCACACGACTACCAGATGAGTGGCAATTGAGAACAGACCCACGATTACTGATATCAGAAGGAAAGCGGTCCAGAGGCGAAGAGGCCGGGGGTTTGACATATGCTTTTACAGGTTGTCCAACTCGTTTCGTATTTTGGACATGATTAGCTTTCTTATTTTGCCCTTGTAAAGCGTCCAACCCACTTTGGCTGCGATCCACGGCATCAGCGGCAACTTGGAGGATGCCCTTGCAGCAAGCGCATCCATCCGTCTTTCAACGAGGTTCTCTACGAGGTCGAATTTCACAGCGGATGCGACCTGCAGTCTGTCGGGTAGCTTGATTGGCGGCTCGTCGAGCGGTAACGGGATTATCGGCAAGAGCTCTATCGGAGTGTCCTTATATTTTGCACGACGGATGTACGCCGTATCTGCGGTCCAGTTCGCAAACAATGGATTGTCTTTTGAAAGAAGGAAGTGCTCCCGTAGAAAATATTGGCAGTTGCGGCGGCCTAGTTCGTAATCATGTTCGCGAAATCGAGCGGATAGAAATCCTGCGAAGCTACTTAGTGCGGAAGAAAAGATGGCTGGCTTTGCTCCATCGGATCGACTCGGCGAAATAATGAACCGGCTATAGACGTCCTCGTCGTATGCAAGTGCCAGTTCCTCCGGATTGAATCTCGCCTGCCACCACCACGCGAAGATCAAACTGCGAGCCACACCTAAGAGATCGTCGTTCGGATCGTATTCGGTTTCGAAGCCGGGAATCGGATCAATGAGAATGATCGCTCGTCGCGCAGTTGCGGGATTGCGAGCGTTCCGCCTGCCACGCCCGGCGAGAGCCAGACGTCCTAGCTCGACCGGCTCGTTGTTCATCGCACCGCCGTCCGTAGCAAGAATTTCATAATCATTGCTTACCGTAGCTTCAGGGTTGATTTTGACGAAGCTTGTGCAAGACGACGCGTTGGCGCTTGGCATAGGCCACTCTCTCGAGATGTAATCCTGCCGCCTGGTGAACACCTTTTGCGGGGCAAGCGCCAACGGAGAAGCCGCCGTTGCGAGTGAGATTTGGCGAAGATACGTCCATTTAGAGTCCGCTTTACCGATCTTGGCAGGATTCAGGACGACTGCATCGGGTGCCACGCTTGTGTTCGCATGGCTCCGCATTGCAAAACGCACGTAGTCGCTGTGCATCGACATCAGCTCGAAATTCGAAGTGACATCCGACGGAACGGTTTGAAACCTGTACGGGACTCCCCTTAGATTGGTCAACGTAATTACCACATCAAGCGGTTCTGCGACGTAAGGCGGAAGGGGACGGGGTTGAACCTCGAACACATCATCGAGGATTTCTGCGACAGTTCCGCCATGCAGGAGCGAGCGGGGTATCCCTTTTCCCGTCAGGTCCGTTGTCCTGAGCAATTCCTTGAAGTCGATCCGATGCACCCAGCTGTCATAAAGGATCGTCTTCACAGGCGGGACCAGCTTTGCTCCGGCCAAGCTGGCTAATAATCCGGCCGCCGTGATACCGCCCGCGGATGCACCGGAAATCACTCGAATTCGGACGTTGTGCTGGGGGCCGCCGGGATTAGCTTTGCTGTGTTCGAATTTTTCGAGTGCTTCTATCAGGTAGTCGACCACACCAGCGGTGTAGCATCCTGCAGAAGTGGCTCCTGCCAGTACCAGACCAATTTCAAATGTTCCTGGATGCTCCGGCGGAGTCCAATCCGCAAACGGTGCAGACATCCAAACCTCCGAAACATGTGGGAAAGCCGACCTACACTACACCACGCCTTGCTTACACAGAAACGAAATTTTGGGAATTTGGGAGCCCTCTACCGAGCTACTTCTTCGGGGTGGCGTCCGAGGCGATCTGGACTGGAACATCGAAATGGGCCGTGTTTATTACTCCTCTGCGCTGGAATTGTACCCATACGCGATACATGCGCACGCGTGGGAACACGAGGTGAAACTCGAGTTCGGGACCACCGTCCGCACGGTGTTCGTCAGCGGTGCGGAGGATACTTCGCGAGTTTGCGATCGATCAGGACGAGATCGGTCTCTTCCCCCAACGGAGGGTGGCACCAATTGTGAAGAATATTTAAGGAACTCTTCAGTTTCGCCTCTTGTCAAGTTTGATACCATCCGCCGGTTCATAAAATGACCTCTGTCCGCCCTTTTTGGGGGGGCGGCTATCCAAACAAATTGAGGAATGGGGCTAATGCTGAAAATCTGTCGTTTTGATTGGACATGCCTGGTTGTCTACGTGACTGTTGGCGCAGTGCTGACCGTCGCAGTTCCATCGGGTTTAATCGCACAACAAACACCCGCGACGAGCGAGGAAGGTGATCGCCAGGCGCTTCTGGAGCGAATCGCGATCCTTGAAAGGGAGTTGGGTGAGCGCGAGCAGTCCGGCGCCGTATTGGCCGCGAGTGCCCAGCCGCC
>DATFXZ010000155.1:0-3370 GCA_035315305.1 Terriglobia bacterium
TATGTCACGTACACAGAGATTTGAGGGATAGAATCACGAACGGAGGCCTATCGTGAAAAACCTGTTCGTGATTTTTGGATCCGTGCTGCTGGCCGAACTGGGCGACAAGACACAAATGGCGACGATGTTGTACGCAACGGATCGGAATGTTCGACCTCTCTATGTCTTTATCGCGGCATCGAGCGCTCTCGTGGTCTCCACACTACTGGCTGTAATGTTTGGTTCCACCATTACTCGCTTCGTATCCACGACAACTCTAAAACTGATCGCCGGCATCGCATTCATCGGTGTTGGAATCTGGTCCATTCTCTCGCGGTGACAGGCGGAGCCTGCCGTAGTAGCGCGAGCAGTCCGGCGGGACGTTCTTCCGTCTGACTCTGTGCAACGACGAAGTCTTGCGCATGCAGTCTTCCCGTGACCAAGGTTGCGAATAGGAAGATCGACGCAGATCTCAAAATCATATTTCTGTAGCTTACGCGCTGGACATGACCGGCGTTAAGGTACTTGCTTAAATTTGCATCGATCCCTCGTCTGACCTAGAATGCGCGCAGCCAGGTTGCGATCCCTCCTTTATCACTGACGGCACGAATCGTGTGTGAAAACGGCGGACACCAGATCGCAGCCGAAGAGAGGAGCGGACAACCATGTCTGTACAGGAGGCAGACACCCGCAGGCTACGTGTGCTCGGAATCTGCAGCGTGCTTCTATACGCGGCGCTCGCCGCGTTCTTCTGGACTGCATGGAGTTTCAAAAATCACTGGACCGATGAAGTTGTAATTCTCGTTGCGACTGGCGCACTGGTAATCCTGTATTTCACGGGCATCAAGTTTGCGCGCCACACTGCAGTATCAGCCATCGTGACCTTCGCGATAGCGATTGCGATCGTCGGTTTCATCATGCCGCCGTTCGATTCGACGGATGTCTTCTTCTACATGGCCACGGGGTGGCAACAGGCGCATTACGGAAGCAATCCTTATTCGCGACTGCTTCGGAATGTCGACGGAGCGGCTGACGACCCAATGATCCAAAACGCCTGGATGGCGCGCAACCGCAATCCATGGCTCGATATTCCGATACCGTATGGCTTTCTTTTCGCGCTTCTCGCACGTGGGCTCACATGGATCGGAGATGGAAATTTCTGGCGAACGTTATTCTTGTTCAAATGCATGAACCTCCTGATGCATGCGGGAACAGCCCTGTTCCTGTGGAAGTCAGCCAAATGGCTACCGGAATCGAACGGAAAAGCGATCCTCTATTTGTACAGTTGGAATCCGTTCGCCATGCTGCAATATCTGGCGGACTCGCATAACGACATCATTGTCGCGTTTCTGGTCGTGCTTGCCGCGTATTTCCTGTTGAAGAATCGGCCCATATGGAGCGTGCCGCTCCTCGTTGCGGCCGCATTAGTCAAGTACGTAACACTGGTCCTTGTACCGTTCGCTTTCATCTTCCTGATTCGACGGAAGGGGTGGCGAGAGGGTGTTCGCGCAATTGTTATTTCCGTAGCATTGGTTCTGGCCGCCGCTGCGCCTTACGCCACAGAGTACACCTCGTTCAAGTACCGCCTAATCCTGGTCCAATTTTCGGACAGCACAGGATCATTGCACGCTTTCGTCGTGTATTCATTTCGTGCCCTCGCCCGAATGTGGCCGGTGCTTCTGGGTTCCGTATCCAACTTTGGAGTCGTTACGAAAGCACTTTTATGGATTGTATTTACGATTTTTGTTCTCCATCAACTGTACGTGTCCTGGAGAGAGCCTGAAGAAAAGCCGATCACGATGATCCAGAGATGGACCTCAATCATGTTCGTTTTGATTTTCGTAGCCAGTTCACAGTTTTTTGCCTGGTATTTGGGAATGATGTTCCCATTAGCACTGCTGACACACCGCAAAACGATTCTCGCGGGTTGCGTCATTGCGCTTTCAGGCACTCATATGTTGTCGTTCACTTTTTTGCGGCGAAAGGCGATTGGCTACTTCGTGTTCGCGACCTTGATTCCCATTTTGTACTTGATGACGCAGAAATGGCGGCTGATCGCAAGCGGACGGTCGCCTGGGACGGAGGGGAAAAATGGGGTCAGACCCCTGTCGCGGAGCGAGACGTTAATAGCCTCGGGGGACTCCCGTTTCGCGGGAAGGGTCTGACCCCGTTTTTCCCCTCCGTCCCAGGCAACAGTTCCAGAATTCAAACCGGTACGCCTTCGTCCGAGGGCGGAGAGGTTTTCTTTTTTGTACGCTTGGTCGCACTACCTGCGGTTTTGCGCGGCGCGACTGTCTTGCGTTTGATTCCATGACTGACACGGCGTTTCCGCACTGGCGTTTCTGCCTGCCCTTCTTCCGTCACGGCTGCTGCTTCAACCACCGGCGGTTCCGGTTCGGGTTGCGCTTCAACGACCGTGTCCTCGGGGGCCGGAGCGAAGACCGGCTCAGGTTCAGGTTCGACACGTTGGAGGGTTATATCGTCTTCGACATCGTACGGCTTCACCGGTTGTCCCACCACCGCTGGCTCTGCTACACGTGGTCCGCCAGACCGATGCATCTGTGAGATCTGATTTCCTGGGAAAACCCGCAGGATTCCCTGACGGTTTCGTTCAAGCCGGAATAGTCCTGCGCGCTGCGCTGACCGGACAGCTTCGAGGAAACTGTGAAAACCATAACGTTGTTCATCAAACGTGGGTGATGCGTTCTTGATGAATTGCTTCACGTTTCGCAGATACATGGGCCAATGAGGAGTAACCGTGGAATTTTGAAACGCCTCCTGCATTGCACGGACTCCCTCTTCAGCCTGCATCGGTGTGGGAGGAGGCGGCGGAGCCACCACCGGCTCGCCGGATTGTCCATTCGGTGGCGGTGGAGCCGCGGCTTCGGTTTCCACTGGAGTGGTTTCGGACTGGAATTGGTCCTTTAATTCAACAAGCAGACTGCGGTCGACTTGCTTGAGGTTCACATAGCCGGCAGCTGCCATTTTCTCGATGAAATCTCGAAATGTACTAGCGGCGTAATCGCGCTCGGAAAACGTGGAATCCAACTGCAAGAGTGTGCTCTTTAGCAACCCGAGCTGTGGTGAGACTTCACGATCGGTCAATATCTTCAAAGCGCGCCGCACCAATGGAAATGCCTTCGCCAAGTTCGAATCCCCAACAGCCGTACGCGTTTTTTCAGCCGGCCTGCGTTGCGGCGCGATCAGATTTTCGTAGGCAATAAACTCATGACAGTTCTTCTGCAGAATGGCGCTCGTAAAATTGCGTCCTCCGACGACCAGAACTTTTTTGTCGTACTGTTTGAGTTTTTCGACGAGCGCGATGAAATCGCTATCGCCTCCGACGATCACGAAAGCATTGATATGATTCCGCGTAAATGCCATCTCGAGC
>DATFXZ010000156.1:0-9534 GCA_035315305.1 Terriglobia bacterium
GAATGTCTTCAGGATTCCCATCAAAATAGTCGTGATTGCCGTAACAAAACCACGCACCAAGGGGCGCGTCCGACAACTGTGCCAAAGCCTCAAGGTAAGGCCGCACTTCACTCGAATGGCCCGAAACAATGTCTCCAACGATTGCGACCAGGTCCGGATTGAGTTCCATGAGTGCACAAAAGATCTCCGACAGTGTTTGCGGTTTGAGGAATATGCCGGCGTGGATATCGGATATGAGCAGTATCCGTGTCGGATCGAGGTCTCGAGGCCAATTCAACGGGGAAATCGACGCCGTCGCCAGGCTGAAACGTCTCTGGAGCAGCCAGCTGTAGGGATTCCAAATGCGGCTCAGATGGGGATACAAGAAGCGCGACACGACCAGATCTACATTCCGCTCCAGCAGCTTGATGTAGCCTTGGTTTGGATCGATTCGCCTACGCTCCCTTCCGGTTACTACCTGCGGGGCGCTTAGCTGGCGTATTCGACGAATAGCCGTTTGGTGATCTCCTGCATGTCGAGGGCGGACCTTGACGATAGATGTCGGTTTCATTAACTTCAGTCCGATTTTGTACGAAGGCCGCCGTAGCGGTTCCATTCTTTCAAAAAAAACACTCCGCTGCGGGGTCGATGAGGCGTGGTAGAAAACAATCCAGCCCACCATTTATCCTCAAGCTGCCTATTAGTTGTCTCAAAATGGTGAATTTCTCGTGACTCGTCAGGGGTATGCCTAGAAATCGGGCAGGTTCAACGAGAGTTTTTACAAAATCTCGCCTTTACAGTTTGGGCACTTTCCGGATTGCACGGTTCGCAAGAGTCGATGGGCTTTTCGGCCTCACGTAACGTCGCAGCGTTCACTAAAACGACGTTTTGTTCTTCGGCAGTCGGATCGAAGAAGTCGAAGAACTAGGTACTCGCAGCATTAGGAAAGTAGTAAAAAATCTACTCGGAGCTCATTCAGATTACAAGGCTTAGCGAACACCCCTCCGCTGAACGACACCTTCGTACTATGCGTCGGCACGTTCCGGCGATTTTCCAGCCCGTGTCACCGCCGGATATTGCATGGGCAGGAGGGAAACGTGAAACGATACGAAACAAGGGAAGTCGACAATCGAGACTCCAGTGAGATGTACGGATATATGGAGGCTCGAATTGAAGTCCTCAAAAGGCGCGTTCTGGAGCTTGAAGGGGAAATCGAGAAGCTACGATGGAAAGAGAGCGCCGAACAACATACCCGTCGCAAGGTATACGCCGCGAGGGCGTAACAGCGTACGGCATATTGTGAGTGGCAATATTATCGAGGGAACGATGTTAGAGGTACTCACGATGTTTGGGAAGTAGGCGCCCGCTTGTATGGCTGGGGTGGTCGCAGCTCGCCCTTCCGGGAGCCGGCGCCTACAGTCTTCGACTATCGGTTCTTCCAGGACGGGGGGCGTTTCTCCAGAAACGCATTCAGACCTTCCACCAAATCTTCGGTCCGTGTCAGCTCTCGTAAGTACAATTCCTGCGATCGGTCTAACGCTTTTTCGAAATGGTGACCCGCTCCTTCGCGGAGCGCCCGTTTCGTGAGGGCAAGTATCGCGGAACTCTTGGAGAGCAGCTTATCGACGTACGTGTCTACCGCCTCCGTGAGGTTCTCTCGCGGCACAACCTTATTAATGAGGCCTAACCGGTGGGCCTCCGCTGCGCTCACCGGCTCACCCAACAACACCATTTCTGACGCTTTGTGGAATCCGACCGCGCCAGGTAAATATGCAACTGCGACGGGCGGATAGCATCCCAAAGAAATTTCGGGTTGGCCGATGCTGGTGTTCTCAGCAGCGATAACGAGATCGCACATCATCGCCAGCTCCGCGCCGCCGCCAAGCGTATGACCGTGGATGGCCGCGATGCTCACACAATCGGATCTGCGGATGCGCAGAAGGACACGATGAAACGTTTCGAGCACAGTCTCGATTTTTCCTGGTGTGTGATCGGCTACCTCGACGCCTGCGGAGAATGCGCGATCCCCTGACGCCGAAACCACCGCTACATGCGCCTTCAACCCCTCGATTTCCGACCAGGCGGCATCCAGCTCGTCCAGCATCTCAAGATTGATGATGTTTAGGGGCGGACGGTGCAACACGATCGTCGCGACCCGCGGGCCGGGGTGAAATTCAATTGTCGAAAAGCTCATGACTGCTAGCGACGCTGGCCTGGCTGTGGTTGAGGCGTGCCGCCAAATCCGAATGGGCTCTGGATGGGATTTGTTCCTCCCGGCGCAGGCGTGGAGCCGAACGGCGAACCAGTCGAACCAAAGGGCGACGGATTTGTCGGGCTAAATCCGCGTTGGGGGTTGTTGAGACCGGTTGGATTCGGTCCATTGGGATTGTTTCCAGGTGAATTCGGCCCCGCCGGATTAGGCCCTTGATTTGGATTCCTTTGGCCGGATTGTCCCAGAATCGCGATGAACTCCCATTCGTCGTACTTCTGATGGTTGTTGTAAATCTTCAGCGATTCTTTACCGCTGTCGGACGCGACTCCAATGATGCCGCTAGCAGAGATCTGCGTACCCTGCATGCCTGTGGGTTGTTGGCTACGCTGTCCCTGTTGAGGGAACCCAAAGCTCTGCTGTTGCTGGCCGCCGAAAGTCGTACCGGGGGTATTGAAACCTCCGCCAGCCTGAAAACCTGGCTGCTGCTGGCTCCCTGCTGTCGGAAACCCTGGCTGTTGGCTACGCTGTCCCTGTTGAGGGAGCCCAAAGCTCTGCTGTTGCTGGCCGCCGAAAGTCGTACCGGGAGTATTGAAACCTCCGCCAGCCTGAAAACCTGGCTGCTGGTTCCCGGCTGTCGGAAACCCTGGCTGTTGGCTTTGCCGAAATGTTTGTTGCGTGGTTTGCTGCGACTGTTGCAACTGCTGCTGCGCGCCTTGCAGTCCCTGCTGCTGCTGTTGTTGGTTTTGCTGTTGACCGAATTGCTGAGTGTTCCCAAATAGCGGCTGCGTGTTTGGATTCTGGGTGAATGTTTTTGATCCGGAGAGGGTCCCATCCGGATTGATCGTGATCAGACGAAACTCTTTTCCGGTGATCGGATCTTTGTAGGCCCGCCGCAGGAATCGAAGACTATTCGTGGAAACAAGCTGATCGACTGACGAAGGATAGACTGCGAACCGCCGCTGATATTTTTGGATTGCGCGCGTGTATTCTTCGCCGCGAAAGATGAGTTCCTCCTCCATCTGGCGCTTTGCCTGCATCTGGTATGCAGGAACAACAGCAGCAATGAATATCGAAGCCGCCGTTATAAAGAAGATCACTGCGGCGAGAGAAAATCCCGCGTCCGCTCGATGGGTGCTCATGTTAGTTCAGCAGTGGGAGAGTCTGGCGGCGGTTGTTTTGCAGGTCTTCCACTTCTACAGACGTGTCGGTAATGCTCGCGATTCGAAACCGGCCCATCAATACTTCGCCTACCGTAACGTTGTAATGACGTGAGTCATCGGAAAGAAAAGCCGTGAATCCACGGTTTGGCGCAAGGGTCGCTGCGAAGCCCTGATACTTCAAACCGATCGGCGGTGGTTGTGGTGGTCCCTGAGGCCGAGTCTGAAGCGGAATTGGCGTCGGCGCAGGTGTATTGGGGACGGTCACAGGCGGGCCGCCCCTGCGGGAACCGGAAACTGGGGGAGGGGGCGCTTGCTGATACTGAAAGAGATTTCTCTTCCCGATGTTTCCGTCGTTTCCTCCGGATTCAACCAGGTCCAGGCGGATTCGCGCATCATTCGCGGCCGGCGGATTGGCCGAGGTTTTCTGCACCGATGGCGGCACTGCGGCAGTGGTTGGAGGCTGATTCATGCGATAGCCGAGCACGACCGTCAATGCCAGCACTCCCATCAGAACCGCTAAGATACTGAGTTTTTGTCTATCCGGTTTGCTCATCGGTAGAAAAAAGTCTCGAGATTCAAATTCATCGAAATGTCAGAGGACCTGGCTGCTGTTTCCTTCGCCCGCACATCAATTGAATTAATGATGAAAAATGTATTGGACTTTTCAATTTCTTTTATAAATCTCATGACGTTCGCGTATGGACCGGTTACAGGCACGGTTATTTTAACTGAATGTAGTCCATATTGCGGAGTTGCGTCCTTGTTGTATTCCTTTCTGGTGTTCTTTACACCCGCCGTCTGAGTCACCTGGTTAAGCTGCGGAAGGATCTCAGACCAACCCGTTTCCGCAGGAATGAAATGAGTCGTGTAAAGCCGCTGACGATCCTGAGCCGAGGTTTCGAGTTGAGTGCTGAGTTTTTCCAGCCGATCAATCTTCTGCCGTCGCGATTGAACATCGGTGCGCGCTTTCTGAATCGAACCTTGCAGCCTGAAGTATTCCGCCCGGACGGGCCGGTACAAAATGAAAAAGAACAGTACGTTAATTACACCGATTACGCCCAATAAGATTACGAACAGATACTGGTTGCGGCGGCGGCGAAATAGGTTCATTGTGCCCTTTGTGGGTAGTAAACAGTACTCAGCGTTACGTCCACGTCTGTGTCGACGGCGAGGTCTTTCGTTTCGTCGACCTTTTCTTCGATGTTCACGATGACGTTTGCGAATAGCGGCGACGTTTCCACCCTTTTCACGAATTCTGTAACGTCCGCGATACTCCGAGCGCGCACGCCCAAACTGAGCGTAACCGTCCCGTCGGCGCCGATGTTCGGCGTCAGATTTGTGAAGTGGACGTTATTCGGAACGATCTCTTCGAGGACGGCAAAGAGCTTCGTCCACGAAAGATTCTTCCGCAGGATCAAGTGATTCAGAAAACCGATCTCGTTCAGCTTCGCGGTTGATTCCGGCCGGTTCAGCGGTGTTTCGAGTTCGGCGACGCGTTTGCCCAGCGCGTCCGCCTCCACGCGGCTTTCCCTCTCAACAGGCCTAATCGACCGAGCCAGATTCGAATACTGAACAAAGCCCGAAGCCTGCCAGATGGTCAGTACGACCAACACCGCCAGAACAGATACCAGCGCAATTGTGGCGAGGCGGTATGCCGGAAACGGTTGCGTTGATAGGTTGAGATCAGAATCTGCCATGACGTACCAACAATTTCATAGAACTCCAACCGGCTTCAGATGTATCGCGCCCAGCGCCGGCTTATAAATATCGTCCACGGCCTTGGGTTCCAGGCGCTGAGCAGAAAGGCCGAGCTTCATTTGAATCTCCTCGAGCGACATCTGCAGATCCCCGTCGTAACCACACACGTACAAATGCTGCAACGCATTTCCTCCCAATTTGTCCTGATAATACAAGACGGTCGGATAAACAGCGTCATACAACGAGGCATCCGTCACACGACGGTAAAACTGAATACGCCGGCCTTGAAAAACGGTCGTCGTCACACAGTCAGGTGCGACTTTTACAAATAGCCCGTCGCCCGACGGCGGCGTAATAAGGTTCAACGCGGCTAAAGTCGAGGGCAGAACCAGCCCGGCGTGAATGTCCAGCGCGTCAAATAATGTCTCGTATTCTCGAATTACCGCTCGCGGTGACAGCGCTACCAGCATATCGACACCTGGACCACCGCGATGAGGTCCCAAAACCCGATATGCGACCTGGGCGCTGTCCACGTCGAAAGGAATCGATTTCTTGAGCTTCCATCGAATGAACGTTTGCTGCTCTTCCGGATTGTTCGACGGGTTCTCCGCAGTCAAAAACGCGATACGGGCCGTGCTGTCCGGCACGACAACGGCGATTTCCGATCCTTTAAACTTAACCTCCGACAACAGCGCTTGCACAAGTGGCCGCGCGTCCTTGACGTCTTTTCCTGTCGACAACTCAGCGGCGAATTTGTCCGAAATCTTATTCCGGCGGGAGTTCACACCGGCGATGATCACGTGCCTCGTGGTCAGTTCGCATGACCAGAGCGGCACTTGGGGCTTAAAAAAATCAGTGACTGTTTCGACGAGACCTTTATTCAATGAACGTGACCTTATTGATTTCTTTCAGCGTAGTGACTCCCGCAAAAACTTTCGCGAGAGCCGATTCGCGCAAAAACGTCATACCTTCTTCATGAGCCGCGCGCTTGATTTCCGACGTAGGCCGTTTCTCAACGATCATTTCCCGGATGTGGTCGGAAAGGTCGAGCAACTCTTGAATGGCAGTTCGGCCCCGATATCCCGTGCCGTTACATTCCAGACAGCCCTCGCCTTCGTAAAAAACGAAGTCCCGATATTGATCGGGATTCAAGCCGGACTCTGTAAGAACCTGGTCCGGCTGGTGCATAGGCCGGCGGCAGTTCGTGCAGATCATGCGCACCAGACGCTGCGCAAGAATGCAGTTGAGGGCCGAGACGAAGTTGTACGGATCGACTCCCATGTTAAGAAAGCGGCCCAGGACATCGACGACGTTATTCGCGTGAACCGTCGTGAACACCAGATGGCCTGTGAGCGCGGACTGAATTGCGATCTGCGCGGTCTCCACATCGCGGATTTCACCGACCATGATCTTGTCCGGATCATGACGCAGAATCGATCGCAGGCCTCGGGCAAACGTCAGCCCTTTCTTCTCATTGACTGGAATTTGGGTGATGCCGCGAATTTGATATTCGACAGGATCTTCGATCGTGAGGATCTTGTCCTCTTCGTTTCGGATCTCCATTAACGCAGCATACAGCGTGGTCGTTTTTCCGCTTCCGGTCGGACCTGTTACGAGCACCATTCCGTACGGCTCGCTAATGTACCGCCGCAATTTTTTGAGATCGGTCTCGGAGAATCCGACCACATCCAGACTCAGCGTCCGGAATTTTTCACTGAGCGATTCTTTATCGAGGATACGGACAACAGCATCTTCGCCGTGAATCGATGGCATGATCGACACACGAAAATCGATGGATCGGCCTTTGTACCGGGTCTTGAACCTACCATCCTGCGGAACGCGCCGCTCCGAAATGTCCAACTCCGACATGACCTTGATGCGCGAAATGATCGTCGAGTGATGCTCCTTGGCTATAGGCGCCATGGCTTCACCAAGCGAACCGTCAATGCGGTATTTCACGCCGACTTCTGTGTCCCTCGTCTCAATGTGAATGTCGCTCGCACGCCGCTCCAGTGCGGTGAAGATGATCGTATCAACGAGGCGGATAATCGGGCTCGACTCTTCCTGTGTGATTTTCTCGATCGTGATCGTCTCTTCGCCGGATTCATCTTCTCGAATCAGATCGAGTTTGAAGCTTTCCGTTGCCTCGTCGAGCATGCGCTGCGACGACTCCGACTTCTTCAGCAGGTCCTGGATTTCAGACAGCGGAGCGACTTTGATGATCAGCGGACGGCCAAGCAGCGCGGACACTTCATCGATAATGATGAGATCGCTCGGATCGGCCATCGCAACCACCAAAGCCCGGCCTTCCACTCGCAGCGGAACGAAGTTGTAGCGAAACATCAAATCGACTTGAATCGACCGGAACAGCTCGAGGTCGAGGTGGACGCCTTTCAGATCGACGAATTCGTACCGATACCGATCCGCAAGCTGCTTTGCGGCGGCTCGATCCAGTTCCTTATTCTCAATCAATTCTTTCATTGCACTGCGCTTCCCAAGCTAAAGATCGGCATATAGAGTGAAATCAATACCGTTGCGATGAATACCGCAACGACCAGCAAAATCACCGGCTCGACCCAACTGAGCAATGCCGTCGAACGGATATTCACATCCTCATCATAAAAATCAGCCACGTGGTTCAGCATGTCCGGCAAAGAGCCGGTCTGCTCGCCCACGCGGATCATTTCTAATGCAAGCTCGGGGAAATGCCCGGTCTGCTGCAAGCTGTCGGAGATCGGGCGGCCCTCCCGCACTTGTGTAATGGCACTGCTGATGGACTCGGCAATTACACGGTTGCCCGAAGCCTCGCGTGCGGATTCCAATGCGGGAACCAGCGGGATTCCACCTTGCAGCAAGGTCGCGAGTGTCCGTGCCAGCTGCGCCATCGAAAACATCGTCCACAAATGGCCAATAACCGGCGCCTTGAGCTTCAACTCATCGATCCAATGCATGCCGCGGCGACTCGACGTCCAGATTTTCAGGACGACGATCACGCCCACAAGCGCCGGTACAACAATCGCCAAATTTTCCCGGATCGTGCCCGAAACCGCGATCAACACGCGCGTCGTGACAGGCAGCGGCGTGTTCAAATCGGCATACAATTCAGCGAACTTCGGGATGACGTAGGTGAGAATAACCGCAATCATCCCAATTGCTAAGACAATCAGAAACGATGGATAGATCAATGAATTCAGAAATCTTTTTCGAACGCTCAAGATTGTCTTTTGATATTGAACAAAGCGGGTAATCACCTCGACCAGGTTCCCGCTGCGCTCGCCGGCGAATACCGATGCGGTATACACAGTTGGGAATATCCCCTGAGCGCGAATTGCTTCCGATAACAACGCACCCGAAAAAACGCGATCTCGAACATCCGAAATGTGCTGTCTCAACAGCGGATTAGATATCCGGTCCTTAAGTAAATCCAACGATTTTAAAATCGGCAGACCTGCGCGTATCAGCGCAACGAACTGCTGATTAAAAAGGATGAAGTCGTCTGGCTTTATGGTTTGTCGCCGCTTTCGCGGACGTAACGAAAGGCCCCATCCTCGTGAACGGATCGCAATCGG
This sequence comes from Terriglobia bacterium, assembly GCA_035315305.1. Lineage (GTDB taxonomy): Bacteria > Acidobacteriota > Terriglobia > 20CM-2-55-15 > 20CM-2-55-15 > 20CM-2-55-15. The sequence goes on from DATFXZ010000156.1 coordinate 8,619, forward strand.
AAGAAATCCCTGCTCTTGCAGGCGGTGCCGCACCTCGTCCGTGTTTTGCCCGACCAGCACACTCTTAATTACCTCGCCGGTCGGCTTAGCGTACTTAACCGTAAATTCCATGTGACAGTTACTGGCCGATTCCCTCGACTATCTGAACGCCGGGCGGGACTTTGAAATCGAACAGGGTCGCCTTTAAGCCGGTGTTGGTCCGGATATTCGAGAATATAAATTCTGAATGCGATCCATCATTGTGGTCGAGTATGAGCCGGCGGATCTGAAAATTCTGAGGATCGACTTCCATGATCAATTCCTTGAGATCCGTCTTTCGTTTCGGAGTCATTCGAACCACTTTCGTCCCATCAAGAAATGGTTGCGTATTGAGAAGTTCGAAGTTCTTAAATTCATCCGCGAGATTGGATCTGCCCAACAAAAACATCAGGGGTATCCGATCATCGAAAGTGTCCTTCACCCCTTCTCGATTCACTTGCTTGTCCGAAGGGACGTAGAAGTATACGGTCTTGCCATCAGATACGAAAAGCTGCTCTTCCGGACTCGTATATTCCCATCGGGCCATCCGTTGGCGCTTCAAATACAAATGACCCGCGGCTTGTTGCGTTCGGTTCAATACATCTTTAGAAATTTGATGAAAATCAGCGCTGAAATCATTCATCCGGGCGAACGTTCGTTCGACGCCGTCGATAAGGGCGGGAAGCCCCTGTAGCAAAAAATAGAGGGCTAAGAAGAAATGCATCCCCTGAGATTAAAGGATGTGCATTTTTGCAGCAACCCCTCGGGTTTAGGGGACAAGGGGTCTGACCCCTTGTCCCCTTGTCCGGGGCTACCATCCGCATGTCCTCAGTTTATAAAATTCAATCGGATGGAACGTGCTTAAGAAAATCGGCATCGAGAGTTGGCTTCAGTTTGG
>DATFXZ010000157.1:0-6612 GCA_035315305.1 Terriglobia bacterium
AGGCCTCCATATACAAGGAAGGTTCTATGGGGTGGTCCGCATAAGTCGAGCGGTCAAGGTCGAATCGGTTCCAATCGGGAATATCCGACGTGCGATAGGTCTTACGCGAGACATCACAGAATCCTGTCTTCCGTAGAAGCAACGTCAATGAGAAGTAGTCGTACAGCCACTTGTTGAGTTCTCCGGATCTGCGAAAATTTTCCAGATCTTCCCAGTTATCACCCAAAAAGACTGCATCCAGAATCCTCATAATGCGTCTGAGAACGCCTCCGAACAATCTTCTGGGGGCGAATCGATATATGCCTTCTTTAATCGGCATCCGTTTTTTGACAGCTCTTGAATTTGGAACATAAAAATCGTTGAATACGTCGCCGAATCGCTCGCGAGCATAGTTCGGATCGTAATGCTCGTTCCTGATGTAATCCTTCATCAGACCCCCGGGGCGTGATCTCGCAATTTGGTCGAGCAACTCCAAAACCGACCATTCGTATTTGATGAAATTGCCACTGCTGGGAGAGTCATCGTACTCTTCAAGCCGGTTCAGATAGGCGCGGCAAATGTCTTCAAGATCGGGAGTCGAAAGCCGCACAATTCCTGATGGTTTTAAGACGCGATATATTTCCTTTAAAAACGATTCCGCCTCTGTCGTAGTCAGATGCTCAACAATATGGAATAGAAACACCGCGTCAAAAACACGGTCGGAATGAGGTAACGGTTGTCGAATGTCGAATTGGATGAGATTCTCTTCCGCGGATGCACGGGGAGCGCCGGTAAATACGATATTGTTCCACTCCCGCCGGTAGATCGCTCCCTTTTGAGTTTCGTAAGAACGACCGCCTCTCCAAATTTGAAGATTCGTGTGTCCGCCATTGGTATGCTGCAGCGGCATTACGGTTTGCGTCCTTCGATATAAACGGACGGATCAATGGCCCGATCGGCAAAATTCGAGCAGTCCAGATCGTATTTGTTCCAGTATGGAATATCTGAATTCTTGAAATCCCTTTGCTGAATCTGCACGAAACCGGCTCTGCGCATCAAAACACCCAGCGAGACGCGGTCATACATCCACCGTGTTTTTTCTTTGATGATCATGGGATCATTACCGGTTCGGTAATGCACATACCGCCATTTCAAACCGCGATAGATACGTCCTGGAGTGAGAGGCCACAGGCGATGAAAGAATGGCACCCATACCGCACCATCAGTCGGCGCACCCGGTTGTTCTGAAAGTCTCTGCATAAAAGGCCGGTAAACATCGCTAAATTTTTTATCGATATAGTCGCCGTCGTAATCACCGCGGCGGAGGGCGTCTGCCATTAGCCCCCCTCTCTTGTCCCTCACCATTTGTTCGAAGATCTCCATCACGTTCCATTGATATCGGCGGATGTTTTGCGGCGTCGGTTCCTTTTCCGCCACCTCCAGGTGATGCAAGTATTCACGGCATGTGCTTTCCAGGTCTGGAACCGAAATACGGCAAATCGCGTTGGATTTCAGGACACGAAAAAGTTCACGAGCGAATTTTTCTCCTTCCTGCGGAGTCATATGTTCGAAGACGTGGTATGCATTCACCGCATCAAACGTGTGGTTGGGGATATCCAACTGCTCCTTGCTGAGATCCACGTAAAATACGTTGTCGATCGGAGGCACAGGAACGGCCACGAACATCACGTTTGTCCATTCCGTTAGAAATCGTGGACTCTTTTGCCGAAAGTACTCGTCTCCTTCGCGCCATACGTGCAAATATGCCGAGCCGTGGCTCGTTCTTCTCACTTTCAACATGTTCGGGAGGTCTCGCGAACAATTCTGAGGAACGATCGGGCGTAATCCAGCGCCCGTTTCCGCTGGAGCGGCAAAGCACGCTCTTCTCGTGTCCGATCCGGACCGGGCATTAAGGTTTCCCAGTTCTTTGCCAGTAGGACTGCCATGTCCGCGGACGAGAGCGGATCAAAATACTCGGCATCTGGAGGGTCTTGCTCTCGGTGGACGGCGATGTCCGAAAGGTATAGCGATTTTCCAAGGGCCCTTGCATCTTCGACCAGAGCACTCCATCCTTCGAACAGCGAAGGCTGAATAACACCTGCGGCGCCTCGCAAGAGTTGAATTTGCGTGAGCCTGTCGAGCAGTCCCAGGCAGTAGACATTCTTCTCCAGCCCATAATCCTTTATGGTGGTCAGAATTTGCTGAGCATAGTGAGGATGACGATAGTCGTACATTCTTCCGGTACAGACCAGCGCGATGTCGGGAAAGCGCCCTTTCACGATGCGTATAGCGTCCAATAAACGCTTGTGATTTTTGTGCATCCAGAATTGACTGGGAAACATCAGATATTTGCGAGGTAGGCCGCACCGGAGGATCGCTTCCTCAGGGCTTCGTTGATACCACACAGACGAGGTTACCGAAACGAAAGGAAAGACACTCACTTTCCCCGGAGCAGTCGGAAACCAGCGCATTAGGTCTCCATACGCCTGCTGGCTGCTGACAACCGTGTGCGCCGAATCTTGAACGATCTTCCGAAATTCTTCGTCGCGACTTAGCAGTTCCTCGGAGGAGAAAAATTGCGGAATATGCTTGTGTTGAAAATCGGGAATCCAGCCAATCCATTTGCACGAAAACCCAGGACCTAGCGACTTTCCGACTGGAAACAAGGCCGACAACTTCAGTGATTGTGTAAGGCGTTCGAGACTCACTGCTCGTTGAAATCTGATGACCTGGCTTATCACGCCTGTGATTTTCGATGCTGGCGACTGGCTTCGTCGGAAGGCGTAGCGTTTCAACGGGGGCAACCATTTCCCGAGATCTCTGTACAAGCGAATGTCGTCGTCAGAGGAAATGACAAAATACAACGCGGGTTTTTCTTCGTCGGATAACAAGTTGATTGCACGCACGAGGTTTTGGATGTAGATGACTCCCGCGATCCAGTCTTTCCCGCCGCGCGGTATGATTCCTACATTTAGGTGCATCGCCATCATGCAACACGAGAAGGTGAATGGAGGGTTTTGTAGTATTCTTCAGACTCTTTTTCTCGCCCGCGTAACTACACGCATCCCTTCAGTGAACCTTGCTTCTCTGTCACAATCGTCCTCTGTCCTCCAGTATAGGAGTCTGTCTCGAAATAAATGAGGACCCAATCTCGTATCCGGCCGAATTTATGGGCGAGAGCCGTGTTCGAACACGTCGCGCTAAATTGCCATGGGCCGCGCTCCGTGTAAAGTATAGGCAGCCATGCTTCATTAGCCGGATTGAAACGCCTCGGTGCGATGCGTCGAAGCTTTCTCGGGAACTGCAGGCAACGGAATTTGGAAATTAGTTGCTGGCGGCTTTCAGCTGCGAATACACCATGCGAACAAAGCGGTCGGCGCTGGTACCACCGCCGGTATTGGCCGGCAACAGACCGCCCGGAACTTTCGCATCGTATGGAGCTGTGACTTTTGCGGCCACAACCTCCTCTTCGCTCTTGCCCTGGGCAATCAATTGCTGAACCTTATCTCTGACGGCGAGGATCATGTCGCGATAGGGAATGATGTCGGTTCGATTGATGAATGTGCCATGGCCGGGAATCAACTTTGTATTGGGCCCTGCGATCTTCATCGTAAGTTCGAGTGCTTCCAGCGCACCTTTTAGCGAACCGCCATTACCGACATCGATAAAGGGATATCCGAAGTTTCGATAGAAATCGCCGATCATGATCGCATCGGCATTCACAAAGCGGATCATCGTATCGCCGCCCGTGTGAGCGGCTCGTACGGGAATCAACTCCACGGTCTCGCCGTTCATCCGCAACCTCAGCGGATCGCCCATGCCATATGTAAGAACGGGAAGTCTTGCTGGATCCCGCGCTGGCGCGTTTGCTGCTGCATTCGCTGGTATACGAGTCATCGCCTCGCGCAGTTCTTCACGCGCGAGGATTACAGCACCGAGTTTGGCGAACGTTGCGTTTCCGGCTGTGTGGTCGCCATGAACGTGAGTGTTGACGAGGAAGCGGATAGGCCCTTGATCGATGCGCCGGATCGCGGCAAGCACTTTCTCGCCGATCTGCAGGTACTGGGCGTCCACCATGAAAATACCGTCTGGCCCGGCAAGCACGCCAATCCGGCCGCCGGCGCCGTCCGGGTGCCCCGGATCCACCCCTTCAGAACCGGATAGCATGTACAGATTCGGCGCAACTTTTTCCGTTTTCATTTCGATCTTGTCGTACTGGATTCCCTGCGCGAGCAAGCCCGCAGAAAGGGTCGCTCCCAGTGTCATAGCCAGGAAATAGCGCGTTGCGGATTTCATCGGTTCTCCTCCCGCACCCCGAAGGGTGCAAGGATAGTAGCCAGGGGTTAGCGAGTGTAACGAGCAACCCCTGGGTTGAAGCCTCGAACAGACACCGCATCCCAGCGGGATGCGAGGACTCCGCGACACCCTTTCAGGGTGCGGAACTCCAGGACGTCTTCGTACCAGGGGTACGCAAAAAACGCGCACCCCTGGCTAAGGTCCCTGCACCGCTTCGCGGTGCACTGATTCTACGATCGCACCTCAGCAAACGTTAGTGAATTTCGAGGGTCTTGGTAATGGATCGAGCTCGATTTGTGTGATAGCGTGGCCCGGGTATTCGACTCTTCGCTCGGGGAGGCTACCATGATAGGCAGCATCGCTTTTATGATCCTGGGCGCCGCAGCCGTTGCTACGACGCCATGCGAGAATCTGACAACTCTTAAGCTTGCCGACGCCACGATTACAAGTGCCTCAATTGTCCCGGAGGGTCCGCCGCCAGCGCGTGGAGGTGGGGCACGTGGCGCTCGGGGAGGAGCAGGTCGTGGAGGAGCCGCGCCTGCAGCGCCTCCGGCGAATATTCCTGCTCACTGCCGGGTTCAGATGGTCCTCAACCCGACTACGGATTCGTTGATCAACATGGAACTCTGGCTTCCGACCCAGAATTGGAACGGAAAGTTCATGGGTGTCGGCAACGGTGGATTCGCCGGCTCGATCCAAGGCTTGAACAATGAGATGCCTCAAGCTTTGCGTCTCGGCTACGCGACGGCCGGCACTGATACCGGCCACCAGGAACAAGGCGGTAACTGGGCGATCGGTCATCCCGAAAAGATGATCGATTTTGGCTACCGGGCAACGCATGAAATGACGGTGAAAGCCAAACAGATTGTGAAGGCGTTCTACGACGAAAACGCGAAGTACTCGTACTTCAAAGGCTGCTCCACCGGTGGCCGCATGGCGTTGATGGAAGCGCAGAGATATCCGGATGACTATGACGGAATCATTGCCGGATCTCTTGCGAGCCGGCACATTCATATGTGGACTGCAGGCGTTGCTCGGAGTATTGAACTTTCACGTCATCCGGAAGGAAACCTGACAACGGAAAAGGCGGCGCTGATAAATCAGTTGGTGATGAACACGTGCGACACGCTCAAGGAAGGATTCCTGAATAACCCCCGTCAGTGCAAAGTGGACTTCTCGAAACTGATGTGTGCCGCAGGCCAGGACGACGCGACCTGTCTGACCGCCGCGCAATTGAAAACCGTCGATACGTATTACGGCGGCGTGAAGAACTCGGAAGGCGAACTGATCTTTTCGGGCCAAGCTCTCGGCAATCCCATAGGAGCACTGCGGGGTACGAACCAATCGCCTGGCGGCACATTCGATATTGTCCGTATCGCTTTCAACGATGCGAATCTGGACTGGCACAAATTCGACCTCGACAAAGACATGCCGCTAATCGACAAGGCGGTAGGCTACGTCGACGCGGTGAATCCCGATCTCAGCAAGTTCAAACAGAGCAGCGGAAAGCTGCTACTGACCCACGGATGGTCCGACACCTCCATCACTCCGGAAACCACGATCTGGTACTACGACTCGGTGCTCGAAAAGATGGGCAAGAATCAAAGCGACTGGATGCGTCTTTTCATGGTCCCCGGAATGGGTCATTGCGGCGGTGGCCCGGGCGTTAACACGTTCGACTCCATCGGCACGCTCGAGAAATGGGTTGAGAACGGCATCGCTCCCGATCAAATGATGGGAAAAGGAGCGCAAGAGCTCACACGTCCGCTGTGCCCATATCCGCAATATGCCGAGTACAAGGGAACCGGCGACTTGAAAGACGGAGCGAACTGGGCCTGCACGACGAAATGAGAAGTTGCTTTCTTTCGAATTCGTGTCGCCGAACCGAATTGAGGATGCGGTTTAACGCACGCTGATGCTGACGCGGCCGTAGTGGCCATAGTTATCGAACGCTGTGATGTCGTATCGTCCGGCCTGTGGGAAATCCAGCACCTGCGGTATGGCCGCACTCTGGCGGCCAACGATCCGACCATTCAGCATCCAATTCACTTCTGCATCAGAGCCGCGGATCTCGAGGCTAGCCCTGGGAATTTCTTTGCCGGGTGGACGGCGTATCACCGCGCCATCGCTCAAACCGGTGATGGTGATCGTATCATCCGGATCGTGAGCAGAAGCACAATCTGCTGACCATTTGGCAGGTAGAGATTTTCGGCGCAAACCAGCATCGAGCCACGGCTCCAACACTGATGGCCATCGCGCAGCCTCCAGGCGCTCCGTCGGACGACGCGTGCATTCCGGTGCAACCCGCTGATGCGTGATGCGATCGACTAAATAGGT
>DATFXZ010000158.1:0-3057 GCA_035315305.1 Terriglobia bacterium
CCCCGCGGCCGCGCGGTCGCCATATGTAAAGCCTATGCCGATGTGTCCGCCGGCGTGCGCTTCAACAATGACAATCGTCGTTGAATCCCATTCGAGCGTTCCATCGGCTTCTGGAAAGTCCGTTGGGATCGTGTATGCAGACACATCCAGTTGTGTGATTTTGTCCATGGCTTACTGCTCTTCAAACCAGCTCTCGAACTCGATCTTCTGCAATCGTCGTCACGATCTTTGTACGGTTGGGTTCGCCTCGCAGCAGCGATTCCGCGAACTTTTCTGCCTGCCGTAAAGACACTTTTGGCGGCATCGGTGGCTCGTAAGGATCGACGACCGCTTCGACGAGCACAGCGCCCGGCGTGTTCAAAGCCTGATCGACAACTCGTCCGCAGTCGTTAGGATCATCCACCGTCAAACCGGTTCCACCGCAGGCTTGAGCAAAAAGCGCGAAGTTGATGGGCTGCAAGTCACATCCATATTCCGGATTGCCTAGGAACACCATCTGCTCCCACTTGATCTGTCCGAGCGAGTTGTTCTTGATGACGAAAACCTTCACCGGCAGCTTGTACTTTACGCATGTGGCGAACTCCGCCATCAACATGGAAAAGCCTCCATCACCGACAAACGCAACGGACTGCCGGTCCGGATATGCGATCTGCGCAGCGATGGCGTATGGCAAACCCGGCGCCATCGTTGCTAGATTTCCAGACAGCGAGTGCATTTGGCCGCGTTTCGCCGGTATATGCCTCGCCCACCATGTAGCGATTGTTCCCGAATCGCAAGAGATGATGGCATCTTCAGTAAGATACTTTCCGAGTTCCCAGGCAACCACCTGCGGCTTCATCGGCTTATCCTTGCGCGTACCGTAGTCTTCCATCAGTTTCCACCAGTCACGCATGCCGGACTGTGCTCGGCTTAAGAATTTTCGATGCTTGTTTCGCCTCAACATGGGCAGAAGGCGCTGCAGTGTACGTTTCGAATCGCCGACCAGTCCGACCTCAACGGGATAACGCAGTCCAATGCGCATAGGATCCAGTTCAAGCTGAACGGCATGTGCCTGTCCGGGCTTTGGAAGAAATTCGATGTAAGGGAAGGACGTTCCGATCATGAAAAGCGTGTCGCAATTCTCCATCACTTCCTGCGACGGCTTGGTTCCAAGCAACCCGATCGTTCCGGTTGTATACGGACTCGTATCAGGCACCGCAGCCTTTCCGAGCAGTGCTTTAACGATCGGAGCTCCCAGCGTTTCCGCCAGGACCTCCAATTCTTCGCCCGCCCTCAGGGCGCCGCGGCCCGCGAGGATGGCAACCCGTTTTCCCGAATTCAAAAGGTAAGCCGCGCGCTCGATGTCGCGATCCGGCGGTACGAGCGCGCCGATCGCACAGACGTCGGAAGTGTGATGAGGGATATTTCGCTTTGAAATTCTCTTGCTTTCAAGTTCTTCTTCCTGGACGTCGACCGGTATCGTTATGTGGGAGACACCTCGATATGCCAGGGCTGTGCGGCATGCAAGATCCGCAACATTTTCGACGTGACTGGCGCCCATGACTCGAGTGTTGTAAACCGCGACGTCCATGAACACCTTGTCCAACTCAACATCTTGCTGCGTATGTGTCTGGACGAGATCGTGATATTGAAGACCCGTGATCGCCAGAACCGGCGCGCCGTCCAGCTTGGCATCGTACAGGCCATTTATTAAATGGAGACCGCCGGGACCGGACGTCGCAAGGCAAACTCCCAATTTACCGGTGTACTTGGCATAAGCACACGCCATGAATGCCGCCGCCTCTTCGTGACGTACTTGAATAAATTGAATTTTGTCGGCACGTTTTCGGAGGGCCTCCATAATTCCATTGATGCCGTCGCCTGGCAAGCCAAAGACCACATCAACTCCCCAATCATGAATGCCATCAATCAAAATGTCCGATGCGGTGGTTTTCATGCAAAGTCTCCCTTTTTAATTTGGACTTTGCGCGGCAGTGATTGTCAGCGCTTTGCGGTAAGATCTGAGCGGAACTGTAGATGCTGGCTTCAGCCGGCGCGGCGGTGCTCGTCAGGAGGAATTGCATGCCTCGTAAATTCGTTTTATCGTTTTTTTTCTCTCTCGTACTGGCCTTCCTAAGTTCGTATGCCCAGACCAAACGCACGATGACCGTGGACGATTTGATCGCCACCATTCGGGTGAATGATCCGCAAATCTCGCCCGACGGCAAGCACGTCTTGTTCACTCAAACGACGACTGCCCTGGATAGCGGACGGAGAAATCCGGACATCTGGATTGTGCCCTCAGACGGCTCTGCACCTCCAAAGCAGCTGATCGGAGGGGACAAGAGCGAGAACACTCCGCGATTCACCCCCGACGGCAAGCGGATCGTGTTCATCTCCAGTCGCGACGGCGCGCCACAAATCTATGTGTCGGACGCAGACGGCCGTGACGTAAAGCAAGTCACAAAATTATCAGGCGGAGTTCAGGGACCGCTGGTTGTGTCGCATGACGGCAGGAGAGCCGCCTTCGTCGCCGACGTTTATCCGGAATGCAAGGATGAAGAATGCAACAAACGCGCACGAGAGGCAGCGGAAAAGGATCCAGTCAAAGCCCGAGTATTGACGTCACTGCCCTACCGCCATTGGGACGAATGGAGAACGCACATTCGACATCACATCATCGTCGCCGATCTTGACGGCGGTGAAACCCGCGATGTGACACCTGGTGACTTTGATTCTCCGCCGCATTTCGATGAAGACGGCGCAATCACCTTTTCCCCTGACGGCCGCTCCATCGTGTTCGTTTCCAACCGTGAAGGCAAAGACAAGGAGATGATGAGCACCAACCGTGATGTCTGGCTGGTTCCAATCACGGGAGGCGAATTAAAGAAGATCACAACGAACCCGGCCGCAGATCAACAACCGGTGTTCTCTTCAGATGGGAAATTGCTGGCGATCAAATCTCAACGCCGGGCGGGATTTGAATCCGATCGGTGGTACCTGGATCTGTACGATCAAGCAACGAACACAAAGCGTACATTGTTCGAATCTCCTGATCTCTCTATCGATGAGTTCGTT
>DATFXZ010000159.1:0-8441 GCA_035315305.1 Terriglobia bacterium
GTAATACGTCATGCAGCGGCACAACGTTCGGGCCATGCCTTCGCGGATCTGCGCATCCGTCGGATGCGGATTCTTGTCCAGCAATGCCTTCGCCGTCATCATCTGCCCGTTCTGGCAGAAACCGCATTGCGGGACCTGCTCGTCGATCCAGGCCTGCTGTATCGGGTGTAGCTTGCCGTTCTTCGCTAGTCCCTCCAGCGTCGTGATCTCATTCTTTACGCTGGAAACGGGCGTAATGCAGGAGCGCGTCGCTACGCCATTGATGATTACCGTGCACGCCCCGCACTGCCCGAGTCCGCAACCAAATCGCGGGCCTCGCAGGTCGAGATCGTTTCGCAGGATATAAAGCAGGGGAGTCGAAGGATCGATGTCCAAGGTGTGCGTCTTTCCGTTCACCTTTAATGTGACATTGCTCATTCTTGGTTCTCCTTACAAGTTCATGTGTTGATAATGGCGTCCCTCGGGCGATGATGGTCATTATTTGTTAGAAATCCCGCCGATTGCTAGAAATAATCGCTTCCGGATTAGAGGGCAAGAACATTAGAGAGTTCGTCAAAGATTAGCTTTTTGAGTTTCAGCCGCTGATGACACGGATTGCGTGGATGGTCTGTCGCTCCTCGACCGATAAGGTCGATCTCGAAGTTGCGGCCATTCCACGCCATCCGCGTCATCCGCGGCAGTGTACTGGACTTTGACGCCCACTCCGAATTTGTCATAAATTGGGCGGCCGAGGTGAACTATGGCAAGACGTGTAACTGAGATGTGTGTGCTAGTAGGTCTCTTAATTTCTGCGATGCCGCTCCGGGCACATCATTCATTCGGCGCAGAATATGACGTCAACAAACCCATCACGCTGACGGGTACCATCACCAAAGTTGAATGGACCAACCCGCACAGTCATTTCTACCTCGATGTGACCGACTCCAAGGGCACCGTCGTTAACTGGAAGTTCGAAGGTTATAATCCCGCCGTTTTGTATAGGGTCGGTTGGAAGAAGGATCTGATGCTCAAGCCGGGTGACAAGATCACGGTCTCTGGGTGGCAAGCACGAGACGGGGGGAATTGGGCGCACTCCCGAGAAATCACATTACCTGACGGCAAGAAACTCTTCTTCGGGCCTCCGTCCGGCACTGGGGACGGAGGGAATACTCCTGCAGTGGAGGTGCGATGATGCGCGGTTTCATTGCGATATCCATTTTGGCCGTGAGTCTGTGTCCGGCTCCTATGTCCGCACAGACAAGTCCCCCAGCCGCGGTGAAAAGGGCGATTCCGCGCGCGTCAGATGGGAAACCGGATTTAACGGGTGTTTGGCAGGGCGGCAGTACGCAGCGCGGTTCATGGGAGCAAGCGAACGGCGGCGTTGGAGTCGGCGGCAGTGGGCGGGATCCATCCGCGCCTGTGGCCCTATCATCCAATGATCGCCCTGCCAATCGCGAGGGCGCCCCTTACCAGCCATGGGCCGCGCAAAAAGTTCTGGAGGCCTTCAACCGAAGAGGCATTGATGACCCGACGTCTCAGTGCCTGCCTGCAGGTCTGCCGAGAACTGTGATGCTGGGTCTCTTCCCACAGCAGATTGTCCAGACTCCTACGCAGATCATCATGCTCTACGAATACATGAACGTTTTCCGCGTGATTCCGCTGAACGCGAAACATCCCGACGACATCATTCCCAGTTACACGGGTAATTCAGTTGGCCGCTGGGATGGTGACACTCTGGTCGTCGATGTTACCGGCTTCAATGACAAGACCTGGCTTGCAGGGACAGGCACATTCCATACGGATGCACTGCACGTTACAGAGCGGTTTACTCGTGTTGACAAGGATCAGATCAACTACGAAGTGACCATGGAGGATCCAAACGTCCTCACGAAGCCGTGGACGCTTCGTTCGACCCTTATGTTGCGAGAAGGTACAAGGCTCGAAGAGTACGTCTGCGCCGAGAACAATATTGATCCCGATCGCTATGAGAAGCTGTTGAAGGAAGGCGTCAAGTTCACAAGAGAGTAACTGCAATCCGGATTCCGTAACGAACGTGTCTGACATCCACCGGCCAAGGCCGTCTCTTAATTGGAGTGTCGCCGACTGCCAGGCGCGCTAAAGTGAAATTAGAGACCTTGGAAAGTTTGGAGTCGCGGATGAAAGGTATGCGTCGTCTGCTGGTGATCGCAATCGTCGCATTGGCAGCTGTCGCGTTTTGGTCTTACCGCACAAACGTGCTCACGTCCACCGCTTCCGAATTCAAGCCCACGACGCGCGAGTTGACGCTGATTCCCGCGGGAACACGCATTTCAGCTATCCTGCCTTACGGAATCACAGAAGGTACAAAGCCAGGCGAGAAGGTTGTCGCATTCGTTTCGCCTGCTGTCATGATCAACAAGGAAATAGCCGTACCGCAAGGTGCACAATTGAACGGCGTTGTTGATCAGATTGAGCAACATCATCGGAAGGCGTTGACGCGGCTGAATTTCTCTATGCTTGCCCTCAATAGTCGTCTTGTGAAAATTCAAACGGATCCTGTAGTAGCCACTATTCCTGTCACTACTGATTTTCAAATTCTTGGCAATGCATTTGAGGCCACCACAAGCGCAGTGCTGGGAATTGCCCAGGGTGCGGGAAGTCGAGATGATAGGGCGATTGGGTGGGGCGCAGTCAGAGGGACTCTCGTTACCCCAGGGATGGATACTAACGTGACTTCCATCACGGTGGTGTTGAACAAACCTGTCCAACTACTTCATTAAAACGAAGGGGCTTTTGCAGAGCATCGCCCCTCTTTAAGTTTTTCGATCAAAAGTTATTTGGCGGCGCCGACCGCACGATCTTTATCGCCGAGCTGCGCGCGCTGGATTTGGCCATAATAATCGAACACGAATTTCTTCAGCGTTGGATGACCTGGGAAACCTTCGAATTTGTACAGCTTCATCTCCTGATACGCTTTGTCTGCCGTCCAGCCATCCTGCGTCATGCGGTAGACAGCCGTCATCACGCCCGTCCGATGCCGTCCTCCCTGGCAGTGTACATAGACAGGTTGATTCGCGGGGTCGTTCACCAGCTGCAGAAACTTTGCGACCGCTGTGTCACTCGGCCGGTCTGACGTTGTCATCGGGATTCGATAAAACTTCATGCCGGCGCGCCGGACGAGTCCCGATTCCTCATCGCGGCCATCGCGAGTCAGATCGATTACAGTCTTGACGCCGAGAGCGGCCAGATCGGCATAGTCGCCGGACTCGGGTTGCGCTCCGCGATAGTAGTTGTCGTTAATGCGGCCAAAGTTGTTTATACGAATACTGGAGAGCTTAAGGTCGGAATTCGTCTTGGCAGGCGCCGAGGCGGCGAGTGACGCGACGGCCAATACAGCGGATAAAGCACACACGTGCCTGCGCACGAGTATTTTTTGGATACCCATCTTGCTGAATTTTCCTTTCAAGGTGTGCGGCCGATGAAGCTGCCGCACGTGTCGGCGAGACTGACTCGTTCCTTACACCTTAGTTACTTGCCGCAAGTAAGCTCGACGGCAAACGTCTTTGACGTTGGCCGCCGAGACACGTGAGCGGACTTCAAGAAGTTGGCTTCGGCGCCGGAGCTGCGTTTACAGGTGGTCTGGATGAGACGTAGGCGGCGATCGCAAGCATGTCCTCTCGAGTCAAATTCGCAAGAACGACCCTCATCAGCTGTGCCGCTTCACTGTTCCGTGTCCCCTGCTGCATGTCCCACAATTGCCGCGTGATGTAACTCGGCGACCGTCCCGCGATCGGCGGAATATCCGCGACACCCATGAGATCCGGTCCGTGGCAAGTGATGCAAGGCGTCGTTTTGCCTCTGATAAATTCCTTCCCGACGATTCTTGCGCCGCCGGTCGTCACCAGATCCTTGCCCTTCTCGATGCTGCCGCGTGGCACGTAAGCCACAAATCCTGAATGGGGATTGCGATACAACTCCGCCTGTTCTTCATTTTCGGGCATCTCGATGATGCGGCCGGCAACCGGGTCGGTCTTTTCAAGCGCGACAGGCAGGAACAAGTTGCCGGCGATACGCGTCTTCGGCACCAGATCTGTTTCAACGACTCGAATCCACGCCGTCCACTTCATCGATCCAAAGTACTCGGCTGCGGCCCTGATTTCCTCGTCCGTCAGGGACTTCGCCAGTTCGATCATCGTATTCGTGTTCGGTTTCCTGGGATCGGAGCTGCGCCTTCTACCGTTCCGAAAGTCCTGAATCTGGCGCATGAAATACGCTGTCGGCAGTCCTGCGACGCCGGCGTTCTCAGGGCGTCCTTTTCCGTTTGGCAGATGACACGAGCCGCACCCGCGTGTTGCTTTGCCCATAGCAGTCGGACCGTGTTGAACTACATTCGGCATCGCGGGGTGATCGTTCGGAAACCAGTCGATGACGTTCTGGCCATCGCGTACATCGACAAGCGAGAATGTCGCCTCACTCCCCTCCAGACGCCTCAGTCTTGTTTGTTCGGCTGGATCCTCGTTCGGGCGTAAATTCCTGTTCGGCGGATTCTGAGGCAGCGCTTTCTCCCCTGGAGCGCGAGGCGCGTCGAAACCATACGCCCATAACGGTTCATGGGTATAGTCCAGCGCCTCGTAATCGACGGCGTTTTTGTTTTCCTCCACGACCGCCGCATTTTGCGTTGCCGGCTTGCCAGGTTCGACGTGTGGCGGTGTGATTCTCCGCGAGTCGTAGTACCTCGTGACAACAATGCCCAACACGAAACATGCGATGCCCAGGACGATGGGCTTAACATAAGTGTTCACAATTCGGTCCTCCGTTTGTGAAATACCAGCAACTCCAGATTGGTTACCCAGAAGTAGTCGAACTTCAGAACATCATCTCGGAATTTATGACCACCAAACTCCGCTTCGTTTTTGAAAACACGAGCTATCTTATACGTCCTCTGTTCTATCAGGTCCTCGGCCAAATCGAGTGTTTCCGCTGTTGGTTTTTCTATTGGCCACCAGTCCGCGTCAGTATAAACGTACCCTCTCCTTTGCAGATCCAGACACTGCCGGAGGACCTCTAAAAATACCTTTGGAACAACGATCATGTCAGGCTGCTGTTCGGAAAAATCGTACGATTCTCCGTTGAAGTGCTCGATCGTGGTGAATTTGATGAAACCGAGTGAGTTCGAACTCAGATTGTGCGCGAGCATGCTTATCTGTTCTCGGTTCGGATGGGTCTCTTGTATCCAATTTTCGATTGAGAGACGAACGTCCTTCTCAGGATTAAACGCATTGATGAAAGCAAAACTGTATGCGAATGAGTAAATCAACGTCGCGGCGAATAGAAATTTGCCGACAATGCTCAAGGATCTCTTTTGCGAGGACAAAGCGCGGTCGATAACGAACGCAGCGAATATGCACAGAGCCGGCAACAGAGAAACGCTGAATCGAATCGGTCGGTAGTGAATCAACTCCAACGCAATCCAATAAGGGAAAATGCCGAAAAGGAGAAGCAGTGCCGGCTTGTGGCGAGACAGGAGAGACACTACGATGCCGCCGAGCGCTAACGCATACATGGGATATCCCAGCGCCACCGGCAATATCATGGTTGCATAGTGAGGTTGTTCAACGGCTTTTGGAAACGTACCATAGAGTCCATTACTGCTACTTATCCACTCACGTAAATAATTGGATGACGATTCGAAACTTTCTTTGTTATTGATCACGTAAGGAACCAGCAAGATCCCTACGACCACAAGAATCACTCCGTAACATAAAGCGAGTTTGTAGAACGATTTTCCGTGAAGCGAATATTTGCCAAACAAAAAAGTGCTAAGCGCTATAACCGGAAGATGAAGGAAGAAGACACCATGGTATTTAGCGCATATAGCTAACGCGAGGACGATAGACATCACCACTGCACGCGCAGTCGACAATTCGGCATGTTTTTTGTACATCAGGAAGAGCGCTAATGTGATCAAGAGGCCGGCGAGCGACTCAGGATTGGCCCAATGAGCCTCTCGGACAGACGTCATAGCCACTGCGAGAAACGCTGAAGCAATGATCGCAATCCGATCACTCCAATAACGACCAATGAAATAAGTTGTGACGATTGTGGCAACGGCAGCCGCTACGGATATCCATCTAGCCACGAGATAAAGGCTCGACGTTGTCGTTATGCCAAGTACCCAAGCGAGGGCCATGCCAATTTGTGCTTGCAGTGGAGGATAAGTGAACGGGGCGTTGTCGAGAGGGCTGGCAAGCATTCCCCGAATCTGTTGCACCAAATTCGGTTCATCGGGATAAAGGCTAGCCATGAAATGGTGCAGGTCCGGAATGCCCCAGGACAAGTTGGTCGCTCTGCAATACAACCCAAGCGAAACAACGACGACCAAGGAGAGGTAAGAAATGTGCCTGCTTTTAATGTTCTGGGGGGAAGTCATAATTGTCGCTCAATGGTTATAAAGTCAACCATGCGACCGGTCAACTTCACGAAGGCGGCGCTCGAGAAAACGGCGTTCGCTGTCATTACTGACGAGCGCGAGCGCTCGCTTATAGCTCTTTGCCGCTTCTTGTGACGATCCTAGACGCCGCAGAAGATCGGCGCGAGCGGCATGCAGCAGATGGTAGTTTTCAAGATCACCGCTGGCCGCGAGGTCATCGATAAGCGCGAGTGCAGGGCGAGCGCCGTCCACCATGGCGACGGCAACCGCTCGGTTTAGCGAGACAATGGCGGAGGGCTGGACGCGTTCAAGCACGTCGTAAAGGCGGACGATCTGAGGCCAATCCGTATCTTCTGCGCGCGCCGCCTGACAATGCACAGCGGCGATTGCGGCTTGGAGCGCAAACGGGCCGGTCCCGGCCCGAAGTGACTCCTCGACGAGCGGCAACGCCTCCGCGATCTGCTCCTGGTTCCAACGGCTTCTATCCTGATCTTCGAGTAATACAATATCGCCGGCATCATCCAGGCGCGCATGGCGGCGTGAATCGTGAAGCAGCATGAGTGCGAGCAGGGCCGTCGTTTCCGACGAAGGCTGCGGGGCCATCAAAGTCAGTACAAGGCGTCCAAGTCGAATTGCCTCGGCGCAGAGATCGGCTCTCACGAGCGGTCCTTCACGAGTCGCCGAATAACCTTCGTTGAAGATAAGGTAGATCACGGTCAACACCGCGTCGAGCCTCGCAGGCAGATCTTTCGTGCCGGGAACGGTGTATGGAATCCCGGCGTCGTGAATTTTGCGTTTCGCTCGGACAAGCCGTTGCGCCATCGTCGGCGTCGGCACTAGAAATGCGCGTGCGATCTCATCGGTTTCGAGACCGCACAGTGTCCGCAACGTCAGCGCGACCTGCGCTTCCGGCGCAAGCGCAGGATGACAGCAGGTGAAGATCAGACGCAGCCGATCATCCGGGATGTCCGTGGCGTCTAGATCCGGCTGGATACTGCTGGAAACTTCAGAGGCAGTCATCTGCTCCAATTTTTCAGCGAACCGTGACCGCCGCCGTATGCGGTCGATGGCTTTATGCCGCGCAGCCTGGATGATCCAGGCACGCGGAAATTCCGGTATCCCCGACTCGCGCCACTGATCGACCGCAGCAGCAAACGCTTCTTGGGCCACCTCTTCCGCAAGGTCGAAGTCACCACCGAAGAGTCGAATCAGCGTGGCGACAATCCGACCCCATTCGTTTCGATAAACCTTTTCAATAACGGCGTTCGCGTCCAGGAGCATACTCAAGGATAAAAATTTTACGTCGAAGTGTCGATTTGGATAATCCCTGTTCGACTCGATTGTAGGAGAACAAGATGAAATATATGTTGCTGGTTTACCTTGATGAGCAGGCCTTAAGCGAAGCGGAGCGTCAGGACTGCTACGTCAAATCCGCACAGCTGGCTCGCGAGATCCACTCCAGCGGGAAATATCTGGATGCCTCTCCACTGCATCCAACCTCTACAGCGACCAGCGTCCGAGTCCGTGACGGCAGAGGACTCGTCACTGATGGACCATTCGCAGAGACCCGTGAACAACTCGGCGGCTACTACCTGATCGACGCGAACGATCTCGACGAAGCGATCAAGATCGCCGAACGAATTCCGGTCGCACGATTCGGCACTATCGAGATTCGTCCAGTGATGGAAATTACGGGTCTGCCGAATCACGAACACTAAAAACAATCGTTTACTGCGCGTCGATCTGAGACCCGCTCGCCCGACTCATAAGCAGAGAATCAAAAAGGAGAATTCGATGAAAATCTTTGGCAGACCCTTATCGGACTATGTTGCATTCGCAAAATTGTTTCTCATCCTGATCCCTGTCGTCGGGATTGCCCGGCTGGCGCTCTCGCTCGTCGGCGAGCCGAATTCTATGGTGAAATGGATCAGCGTTACAGCTTTGCTGTGGATCGCGGTCCTTTACTACTCGGTTCGAGTGCACACGAGCGGCTTCGGCAGTTATAAGCAGCTGCTCGTCGTCTTCGTGCTCCTGAATCTCGTAGCGCAGCTCG
>DATFXZ010000160.1:0-4924 GCA_035315305.1 Terriglobia bacterium
CGGCGCGCCGAATCCTGCGCTTGCCGGAGCGGCCAACGATCCGCCGAACCTCCGCGAGCTGAGTGAAAAAGACGTGATGAATATTCTCGACATGATACGCAAGGAATTTAATGTCGATGAGCGCCACACATACTTAATGGGTCACTCCATGGGTGGTGCAGGAACATTTCATCTCGGCGTGAAGTACGCATCCAATTGGGCCGCTATAGCAGCCATAGCGCCTGCTGCATTCGGACTTCAACCCGACATGTTAGGCTCGATCAAGGGAATGCCCGTGATTATCATTCAGGGTGATGCCGATACCGCGGTTCCCGTCGCCAACACGCGGCGTTGGGCTGATAAGCTGAAAGAGCTCAACATGACGCATGAATATCACGAAATTCCGGGAGGAGATCACGGCAGCGTTATTTCGACCGGTATGCCTGATATTTTTGCGTTCTTCAGCAAACACTTCAAATAGTAGCGCAGCCGAACGGCTCCGACTGAACAGCGACTGAGATGAAAACGATACGCACTCAGGTGGGAATTGTCGGCGCCGGGCCGGCCGGCTTGATGCTTGGCCACCTCTTGCATTTGGCGGGCATCGACTCCGTCATTCTCGAAAATCGTTCAGAGGACTATGTAATCGAGCGCGTTCGCGCCGGCGTCCTGGAGCAGCCCACAGTTGACCTCCTGATCAAGAGCGGCGTGGGCGACCGGCTTCAGCGCGAGGGTCTGTTTCATGACGGAATCTACCTCAATGTCCTTGGGGACCGGCGTCGCATTGACATGGCGGCACTGACCGGCAGGCGCATCACCGTTTACGGGCAAAACGAGGTGGTCAAAGATCTCATTGCGGCACGCCTGGGTAGTGGCAGACCGCTGTTGTTTGAAGTCGCCGACGTGAGCGTGCACGACTTGGATTCGAAGCGGCCGAAGATACAGTTTGCCAAGGACAATGAAACCCACGAGATTCGATGCGATTTCATCGGCGGTTGCGATGGGTTTCATGGCATTTGCCGTCCATCCATCCCCGAGAACCTCATCCACATCTATGAGCGCGTCTATCCGTTCGCCTGGTTGGGTATTCTCGCTAGTGCGCCGCCCTCGTCGCCCGAACTCGTATACAGCCTCCATCACAGCGGCTTCGCATTGTTCAGCATGCGTTCAACTGCAGTGACAAGACTGTATTTGCAGTGCGCCCCCGATGAAGATGTGTCGCAATGGCCTGATGGTCGTATCTGGGCGGAACTACTAACCCGTCTGGAGAGCAATGACGGATGGAAACCAAACGTGGGACCGATCATTCAAAAAGGCGTGACCGGAATGCGCAGCTTTGTCGCCGAACCGATGCGATACGGCCATATGTTCCTTGCCGGCGACGCGGCACACATTGTCCCGCCGACAGGTGCAAAGGGCTTGAACCTGGCAATCGCCGATGTTTGGCGTCTATCGCGCGCCCTTGCACATTACTATCAATCGGGGAGTGAGGACCTGCTTGACCGCTACTCAACTGATTGTTTGAAACGGGTTTGGCGAGCGCAGCGTTTTTCATGGTGGATGACTTCGATGCTGCACAAATCAGAGACCGACAATCCGTTCGATTGGCGGCGACAGCTTGCGGAACTCGAGTATGTGACCAGTTCGCCTGCGGCCATGACTAGTCTGGCCGAAAACTACGTAGGTTTGCCTATCGAGTAATCGTTCTGTGGCTATTTGAATATGGGTCCTTGCGGTGCTAGACTCCGGCGTCATTCCGGTTTTCTTGCGGTGGCTCGTGACGGCATTCATGCCGATTATAATTTTTGCGGAGGCGCACGAATGGTTAAGCGAACTCTAGGATGTGTGGCATTGTGCGGGTGGTTGATGGCTAGTAGCTCGTTGCAGGCTCATCATTCCCTCGCGGGCGTGTACGACATGAAAAAGGAAATGGAGATGTCGGGGGAAGTCGAAAGCGTTAAGTTTGTCAATCCTCACGGCTCGCTGACTATCGCGGTCAAGAATCCCGATGGCTCGACAACCCCGTGGGTGATGACACTCGGCTCCGCGACAGCCCTCGCGCAGAGGGGAGTCGGTAAAACCGGACCGAATGCCCTCCACACCGGGGACAAGATTACCGTGAAGTTCCTCCCTGCAAAGGACGGCAGTCCGTTGGGATTTCTCAAGACTGTAGTTATGCCGGACGGGCGCGTGATCCAGATCTCCGCCGGTAACGCCAACTGTTAGACAACAGGAGTTCCTTCCAGATTCGGCATTAGTGCTACTCCACTCGTAGCGAGTCAACCGGATTGACGTGGGTTGCACGCAAGGATGGCAGATAGCTCGCCAGGCCTGCCGCTACTAAAAGGACGATCGCAACGGCCGCGTACGTAACCGGGTCGACTGGACTTACTCCGAACAGTAGCGAAGACATCCCACGCGTGAGCGCAAACGCTGCGATAGTGCCTGCGACGATGCCGATCGTCGCCATCGCGAGTCCCCGGCGCAGGAACATGCGCCGGACCTCCCAACCTTTTGCTCCAAGCGCGATTCGCAGCCCCACCTCACGTGTGCGTTGCGCAATGTCGTACGAGATCACGCCATAAACGCCGACGATCCCCAACACCAATGCCATGAATCCGGCGATAGCCAACATCACTAGCGCGAACGATGCGCGAGACATCGACCGGTCGTAGACTTCCGCAAGCGTCTGCACTCTAGCGAGAGGAAGATTTGGATCGATCATCCACACGGCCTCACTAATCCGTTTTATAAACTCTTCCGTGCCAGCCAGGCCGCTGCGGATCGCAAACGTCACCTCACGCGGGACGTAGGCATTCGGGATTCCCGGACCTCTTTGTACTCCTGCCCGCCAATACACGATGGGCGGCACTGGCTGGTCCACTCCGCTGTCGTAGACATTTCCGGCGACGCCGATGATCTCGTTCCATAATCCGACTCGTCCGACGCGAATCCGCTTGCCGAGCGCTACCAACGGTTCGCCCCACATTTCTCGTGCCATATTCTCAGACACGATCGCGACGGCCCGATGGTCATGAATTTCGGACCACGTGAAATCGCGGCCGGCTATTAACGGCGTTCCCAGCGTCCTGAAATAATCCGGCGCGACAGACTTCGACCGCCGTAAAGGCGGTATACCTGGGAGGTACGTCTGGTCTTCAGCTGTAAGAACGATATTGTCTTCGAACTCCGTTTCCATCGGCAATGCCGTAGAAAATGAAACAGACGTCACACCAGGAATGGCGGCAATACGTTCCATGATGTCGTGCTGCATCTGGGCAGTGCGTTCCGGTTCCACAACTTCCGACTCCGGGATCGAAATGCGGACCGTTTGGATCCGCTCGGGCGCGGTGAATCCAGGTTGAACGTTTCCCAGTGCATTGAAGCTCCGAATCATTAGCCCCGCAGCCACCAGCAGCACCACCGCGAGGGCGACCTGAGCCACAACCAGCGCATTTCGCGAATCACGCCGCTGCCGCCTCAGGCTCAGCGTGCGCCCGCCGGTATGCAATGCATCGCCGAGAGACAGAGACTTTGGCATGAGGTATCTCACGACAGGCATAAGACCGAAAAGCAGACCCGATGTCACGGACACAGCGAATGCAAACAACAGCACCGGACTATTAATTGACACTTCGGCAAGTCGCGGCAGCTGCATGGGCCCCATCGCCACAAGAAGACGTAGGCCGCCGTACGCAACCATCAAACCGACGATGCCTCCAGACAGAGCTAAGATGATGCTTTCGATGAAAAGTTGGCGCCCGATCTGAACCCATCCTGCGCCCAACGCGGCGCGGACGATGATTTCGTGCTCTCGACCTTCAGTACGCACCAGCAGCAGATTGGCAACATTGGCACACGCGATCAGCAACACGATACCGATGGTTACCATGAGCAGCCACAGCACTTTGCCGACATCACCAACAACATCCTGCTTCAGTGGCCGCAGCGCCGGAGCGAAGCGCGCCGCATTCAGAGCCGCCCCATTGGTTCCATACTTGTTGATCCAGATCGGCAGCATGCGAGCCACATCCGCATTGGCCTCTGCAAGCGAGACCCCTGGCTTCAGCCGAGCGATTCCGACATAGGCGTGGATATCATTTGGCTGCAGTTGATTTCCCTGGAAACGCTGGGGCAATATCACGTCCGCGTCGGACGCCATGAATTGGAATCCGGACGGCATGACACCAATCACTTGTCGAGGCCGCGAATCAATTGTGATCATCTTCCCAAGGACGGCAGGGTCTGCACCGAGCCGGCGTTGCCAATATCCATAGCTCAGAATGACGGTCTCCTGTGCCGCGGTAGTGTCGTCAGCTGCGGAGAACCATCGTCCGACCGCCGGATACACACCGATTGCCGGCAAGGTTCCGTTTGTCACTACCAGTGCGCGGACTTCTTCCGGGTCGCCGATTCCGGTGACGCTCGCAGCGCCTGTACGCCACAGCCCGAATTGTTGAAAGGTTCTGTTGTGCTCGCTGTACGTGAGATACATCGTCGACGACAGCCGGATGTTGTTAGACGTTATGCCTTGAAACTGCGCGGTGTGCCATACCGCAACCAATGCATCAGGCTGCGGATACGGCAGCGGCTGGATCAAGACACCGTTGACGACGCTGAACATCGTCGTGTTGGCACCGATACCGATGGCCAGCGTGGCAATAACCGCAAGCGTCAGCGTCGGCGTTCGCCGTATCGATCGCAGACTGAATCGGATATCTCTACACAAGCTCTCGAGCATTGGAATTCCCCGTTGATCGCGGTACGCCTCTTCCACTGCGACAGTACCGCCGAAGTCCCGTCGAGCGGCCATCCTCGCCTCTTCGGCGGATAGACCTCGATGTCGATACTGGGCCTCCAGAGACTCCATGTGATACCGAAGCTCTGCGTCCAGTTCGCGATCCAGTCGCTCGCGACGGAATAGATTCCAGAATCTCGATAGCAT
>DATFXZ010000161.1:0-2886 GCA_035315305.1 Terriglobia bacterium
ATGATCGGCTGCAGAGTTCCATTACCTTCGTGCACGGCTCCGGGAAACCACATCATCGCCGCAAATTTGACGCCGTCGAGTTTCACTTCGCCATAGTGGCCCTGATCGATGCGGCAAGTCAGCCAACCGTCGCAATGTCCAAGGGTCGGCAGAGCATTGAACTGGCACGGACATCCCCATGCGCAATTACAAGTCACCACTTCTTCTCCGGTCATGTACCACTCCGTCTTAACTGCAGTAGTCATTGGGGACCTCCATTCTTGAGGAATTCCTGTACATCCGAAAGTCTTGGAATGCCGCGCCGAGCGCCGATCTGCATGCACTTCATAGCAGCAACCGCGTGTGCGAAACGGATCACATCTTCTAAGGTCCAGTTCTGGAGCAATCCATAAATGAACGCCCCATGAAAGACATCGCCCGCTCCAGTCGTATCCGCAACTGGAACCTTGAAGGCCGATGAGTGTATCAATTTCCCACGGTTCAAAAAGACCGCGCCTTCCGCTCCGCGAGTAATTCCGACGACGGGACAGTCATACCGATCGGCAAGCTCACGCGGATCGTCGGCGAAGTCGGAGCTTGCGATGAGGTAGTCGACGAGTCGCAGAAGTTCATGCGTCGAATCGTCATAAATCTCATCGATATCGATGACAATTGGCATTCCTTGCTCCCGAGCCCACCTCGCAGCTTGAAGGGCGGCCGCGGCGTCGCAGCCGTCGAGATGAAGAATTCTGGCGTTGGTAACGAGGTCACGCTGTAACTCGCGAACCGGGTATTGCAGCGCGGGATCCCGCCGCCAGAGAATCGTTCGTTCGCCGATACCTTCCTCTAAAAGAATGATGGCGACCTGGCTCCCCGCTCCTTCAACTTCGCAAACGTGAAGTTCAAGGCTTTCTTGACGCAGGCTGGCAAGTTGCGCCTTGCCCCAGTGGTCGGTTCCGACCGATCCAATATATCGCGCTGTTAAACCGAGTCGGGCGCAAGTCGTGAGGGCTGTCGCGACCTGCCCTCCAGCCTCAACGTGCACTTCACGCATGTGGAGCTTTGTCGTCGGCTGCGGAAAAGCAGGCACGACACAGATCGTGTCCATCGCATTTAGGCCGAGGCCCACAACATCAACTGTGTTATTTTTCAAGGTCGCGCTTTTTTGAAATTCGGGGACGGGAGCCGCGGATGGCGCGGATGACTCGGACGCCGCCTCGCATCCGAGTCATCCGCGCCATCCGCGGCTGACCTCTCCGAATTACCCAAGTCAAGTATGGCTCTCCATCAGAGCGACTCGATTATATTGAAGACATACCCGCTCGGAGAGGCCGATCGGATCGTTGCATTTTTTAGCCGCGATTTTGGAAAGCTTCGAGGCGTTGCCAATGGCGCCCGGAAGATGAAAAACCGTTTCGGCGCATCGCTGGAGCCGCTGGCACATTCCCGAATTCAGTTTTTCGAAAAAGAAAACCGGGATCTGGTGCGGATCCAGTCAGCCGACCTGCTGGACTCTCCCATGAAGCTTTTCCAGGATTACGATCGAGCCGTTTGCGCAGGTCATCTGGTGGAGTTGGTAGACCGGTTTTTGCCGGAACGCGAGCCGCAGGATGCTGTGTTCCGGCTGGTTCGGATGACGGTACGCGCTCTCGAGCAAGAGTGTCCGATCGAATTTGCGGCCTGTTATTTCGACGTATGGATGCTGCGGCTGGCCGGGGTTTTACCGGACTTGTTCGTCTGTTCCGCGTGCTCGAGACCGCTGCTTGCGACTGATGCGCGCTTTCTGACGCCGGGCCTTCAGACCGTCATCTGCGCCGATTGCGACCATCGGAGCGCGTCAGGCATTCTTACTGAAGTGGTAGAACTGGTGTATCGAATTTTAAAAAGCCCGCTGGATAACAACGGCGGCGCTACTGATCGTGCTGTGAAAAATCTGCGCGAATTAAATCAATATTGGATTCGACATTATTCGGAACGATAAATATGGCAAAAGCGACCAAAGCACTCCAAAAGACATCTAAATACGTTTACCTCTTCGGGAACGGCAAGGCCGATGGCGACGGCTCCATGAAGGCCTTGCTCGGCGGCAAAGGCGCCAATCTCGCCGAAATGAGCCGCATCGGCTTACCCGTGCCGCCCGGCTTCACGATCACAACCGAGGTATGTACGTACTATTACGCTCACAAAAAGACTTACCCGAAAGAGCTCCAGGCGCTGATCAAGTCCGGCATCGCCCATATCGAGAAAATCATGGGTACGAAGTTCGGCGACAAAAAAAACACGCCGCTGCTTGTTTCAGTCCGTTCCGGCGCGCGCGAGTCCATGCCGGGCATGATGGACACGATCCTCAATCTCGGGCTGAACGACGAGACGGTTCTGGCGCTCGTTGAAGCGACGAAGAACGAACGTTTCGCGTGGGATTGCTATCGCCGTTTCATTCAGATGTACGGCGACGTGGTTATGGGCGTTCAAAAACGGCCGAACGAGGATCACGAACCGTTCGAAGTTGTGATCCATGCGCTCAAGCACGAGCGTTACCACTCAGAGATCGACGATCCAAAGATGACGACCGACGATCTCAAAGAGCTGGTCGTCCGGTTCAAGCGGCTGGTTCGAGAACGCACTGGAAAAGATTTTCCTTCGGACCCGTGGAAGCAATTGGAGGGCGCGATTGGCGCCGTCTTCGGGTCGTGGATGAATGACCGCGCCATCGTCTATCGGCGTAAATACAACATTCCTTCCGACTGGGGCACGGCCGTCAACGTACAAGCGATGGTGTTTGGAAACACAGGCGAACAGTCCGGCTCCGGCGTGGCGTTCACACGCGATCCTGCTACGGGTGAGAAAGTGTTCTACGGGGAATTCCTCATGAACGCGCAGGGCGAAGACGTGGTCGCCGGCGTACGT
>DATFXZ010000162.1:0-6519 GCA_035315305.1 Terriglobia bacterium
ATGTGGCGGAGCGCCGCACTGTTATTGCCCGCGAAGTCCGTTCGAAAACCCGGCAATACAACTTCACGTCAGATCTGGGCGACACCGTTCTCAGCGAGCCCGATGATCAACTCATCCATACATTGGGACACTATCTCGAAGAATTGAAGTCGACCTTTCTTCCGTTCGGTTTGCATACATTCGGCAAACCGTGGACGGCCGGCGAAATTGATCTGCTGGCCGATTCGATGGCTTCGCTCGGCAACGGCGATGCGGGTGAATTTCGAAAACAAATTGAAAAGAGTTTCTCAGAAGAAGCTGCCGGATTTCTGAGCGCTTTGCGTGGCGAGTATGTCAGCCCAGGGAAGGGGAATGATCCGATCCGAACACCGGACGTTCTGCCTACCGGCCGGAACTTTTATGCAATTGACGCTTCTGTTATGCCCACGAAAATCTCTTACGAACTCGCAAAACAATTGGTCGCGGATGCTCTGGCCAAGGATCCGCAGACGCCGGAAAAAGTGGCAGCTGTCTTGTGGGCAGTGGAGACAACGCGAGACGAAGGAACGATGCTGTCTTTCATTCTGCAGCTTCTTGGCATAGAGCCTGTCTGGGACGCGCGAGGACTCGTAAAAGAATTGAAGCCGGTTCCGGTTGAAAAGCTTGGCCGCCAGCGCGTCGATGTCATCGTTACGACTTCCGGACTCTTTCGTGATCTGTTTGCTCAGCTGCTTCTTTTGACGGACCGCGCATTTCGCTATGCCTTGGCTGGATCGTATCAATCCATCCTGAAGAGGAATCCCGCATTTCGACCGGCACTGGACGCTGCGCTGAAAGAGATTCCTGATGCCGATCGAGGTGATGAGCCGCTCGAGATGAACGCGATTGCGCGGCATTGGATGACAGCTACTGAAGGCATGCTGAGAAACGGCGTTCCGCCGGATCAAGCCGGACTGCGGGCGCTCCTGAGAATCTTTGGTCCTGCTGAAGGGGCATATGGCGCAGGTATTAATCGCGTGATCGAGCGAGCCTGGACGTGGAAGTCGCGAGATCAGGTTGCGGATGCGTATCTCGGCAAAATGGCGCACGGTTATTCGGCCGGCTCGTGGGGCACGATCGATCCCGAGCAATATCGCAACGCGCTCAGCGGAATTCAGGAAAGCTTTCACAGCCGTGCGACAAACCTGTATGGCGTCGTTGATAACGATGATTATTTCGATTACTTCGGCGGCTTGTCCCTTGCGATTGAACGGGTGAACGGGAAGCCACCGGAAAATTACGTCCTCTTTTATGCCGATCCGAAACAGTCGAAGGTTGAAACACTCGAGTACTTCCTGACGAAGGAAATGCGATCGCGGTATTACAACCCGGAATGGATTCGGGGAATGATGAAGGAAGGATATGCCGGCGCTCGCACTATATCGAATAAGTTTGTTGAGTTCGCGTGGGGATGGCAGGTTACGAATCCGGAAATCATGCGCGATTGGATGTGGAATGAGGTGAACGACATCTACTTTCACGACAAGTACCGCATCGGAGTGACCAAGTGGTTCCAGGATGAGCGGCACGCTCCGGCGATGATCAATATGACATCGATCTTGTTGACGGCCGCCAACAAGGGATTTTGGAAAGCAAGTCCCGACACCATTCACGATTTGGCCAACACGCTGGGACTTTTGGTCGTCCGATATGGACCATCGTGTTCGGCGCACAGTTGCGGCAACTACCAAACGATCGCGTGGAGCCGGCAGTGGATGAATCCCACGCTGGCTGTGTCCTATTCGCGCGCGATGAAGGCGGCGCTGTCAGGAACCGGCTATGCCGGAGCGCAGCGGCCATTTTCGTCATCGATGGCTGCAGCTGCAGTAAATGTGAAGGCAAAGAGGCCGTTGTTTGATTTCACTGTCGAACTCGAGAAGGTGCCGGTAACTCTTGTGCAAACGGTTTTTCAGCGAATTCGAAATCAGGATTTTGGAGGCGTATTTCTGTCGCTGGTTTTGATATTGGTTCCGTCCGGTTTCGCGGTGTTTTTTGTGCGCGATCGTTACCATCGCCGTCGCGGCGGCGAACCGATTCAACTCACGCTCTAGTAGCCGCGGATTGCCCGGATGACGCCGATGGTCGGCGGAAAAATCATGCGTGGATTTTTCATAGGACTTCAATTTCTAACTCAACTGCCGATTCGCATGGAGCGTGCGGCGCCGCGCGAGATCGTGCAGTCGTACTACTTTTACCCCGTCATTGGATTCTTGATAGGTGTCGGCGCGGTGATGTTACGACACATTTTAGTGAGGGCGTTTCCGCCTTCCTTCTCCATCGTGCTGGTTATGGCTTTTCTCATCTGGATCAGTGGCGGGCTTCATGATGACGGCCTGGCGGACGTCGCTGACGGGATGGGGGCCGGATGGACACCTCGAGAACGCCTCACGATCATGAAGGATAGTCGGATTGGCGCGTTCGGTACGACTATCCTGATACTCGCAGTGCTTGCGAAATACGCCGCGCTGACGTCCATGAACGCCGTACGTCTGGATGCTTCCATCGTCACGGCTCAGATCCTGGGACGTTGGGCGTTCCTGCCTATGGGATTCTTCAACCCTCCTGCAGGTGAGGGACTCGGATCGGAATTCATGAAGGGCCTAACCGCGAAAGCGGTTTTCATCGCAACGTTGATGTCGACTAGTGCCGCAATCCTGCTGGGCAGAATACAGGGCAGTCTGGCTCTTGCCCTCGCGGTTGCAGTCATCGTCCTCGCTTCCGTGTACTTTCGACGACGACTTGGAGGCGTGACGGGCGATTGTTTTGGAGCAACATTTCAATTTGTGGAGATCGCAACTTATGCCGCTTTCCTTACCTGAGATCCAGCGTCCTGATCGAGCCATTGTTCCTTTGCTACAGAAGCATCTCGACAATCTTACCAAGCCCCCCGATAGTCTTGGCCGTCTGGAAGAACTGGCCCGCAGTTTTGGTTTGATGCGGGGATCGACAGACTTGATCCTTCAAAAGCGCGCAATCTTTACCTTTGCTGCCGATCACGGTGTTTCGCGGGCCGGAGTAAGCGCTTATCCCCGAGAGGTCACGGCGCAAATGGTTTTCAACTTCGTCCGTGGCGGCGCCGCCATCAACGTGCTCTGCCGGCACTACGGAATTCAGAACCTAGTAGTCGATGCGGGCGTGGATTATGACTTTCCTGAAATAGCCGGCCTGGTCTCGAGAAAAGTAGGGCGAGGTACGGAGAACTTTCTCGAACGGCCGGCGATGACTGTTGAACAGGCGATGCAATCCGTCGAAGCAGGAATGAACCTCGGTCAGGGCTACGACCTTCTCGGCACCGGTGATATGGGGATCGGGAATACGACGTCCAGCGCGGCGATATGCGCGCTCTTCACGGGATTGCCTGTTGAAGAAGTCGTCGGCCGCGGAACTGGCGTTGACGATGATCGGCTCCGCCACAAAACGAACGTCATTCGCGATGCCCTGGCCCGGCACAAACCGGATGCAAGCAATCCCCTGGACGTGCTTGCAAAGGTTGGCGGCTTTGAAATCGGAGCGATCGCCGGACTCATTCTGGGGGCGGCATCGCGTCGGATACCGATAGTTGTCGATGGTTTTATATCGGGAGCGGGCGCGATGGTTGCCGCGCGTTGGGAGCCGGCCTGCCGCGATTATCTTTTCTTCTCTCACGTATCGCGTGAACGCGGTCACCGTCGAATGCTGGAATTCTTTGATGCACATCCCATTCTCGACTTGGATATGTGCTTAGGAGAAGGAACGGGGGCGGCGATTGCGATGGATGTGATCACTGCCGCCGTTCGTGTCTATAACGAGATGGCGACCTTTGATTCTGCATCTGTTTCCCGCGCTTGATCAAATGGATGCGCCGACCACCATCTGGCTTATACGGCACGGATTGACCGACGGCGCTGATGATCGATGCTGTGGCTGTTACAACGTACGCCTTTCCGCCGACGGCATAAAACAAGCAAAAGCGATCGCGGCACGGCTCGCCAGCGAATCGATCTCAAATTTCTATTCGAGTTATTTAAGCCGAGCAATCGAGACGGCCAGAATTGTTGTTGAACCTCATGGTCGACCGTTTCAGACGTTGGACGAACTCGCAGAAATGAATTTCGGAGACCTGGACGGCCTCAGGTACGAAGAAATTCAAGAGCGCTATCCTGAGATTTTTCAGTCCTGGATGACACGCCCGACTGAGACTCAATTTCCGAATGGAGAAAGTTTCACGGAGATGAAAGCTCGAGTTCTGGGTGCGTTGGACTTGCTGTTGTTTCGTCACCGGAATCAATCCATCGCGATCGTTACACATGCCGGGGTGATCCGTCTCATACTCGCGCAGGCTTTATGCATTCCTGACAATCAGATTTTCAGATTGGCGCAGCATCACGGTGCGATAAACCGGATTGACTATTTCGACCAAGGTCCGGTGGTGAAGCTGATGAATGGGTAATCAGTGAAATTCCGGCACGCACGATAATGGTCCTGTTTTGGGTCTGATAGATGGATAATCCTTAGAGAAACCGAACCGACCTTGCTGAAACTCTGTCCCCTATTTAAGCTGAGACCTTTTGTTTTTCGGCTGCTTGGACTGGTAATGTAACGCGAGAAGAACAAATGTTAAATCAGTCGGGAAGTAAGTGGTTCCGAAATACATCCGGACCTCGATGTGCTACCTTGATCTACGCCCGACGAAATAGTCGAACCCTGGCAGTCATGCGAGTGATGTCGCGATCGGTCCCGGCACATCACATTAACCGTTACTCAGCAATACACAACTCGCGGCGGCAAGTTTCGCGGAGGGCATTATGACTCGTTGGGATATGCGAACAACCCACGCCGGTCCGGTACCGAAACACAGGGAATTATTCCAATGTCTGAGTGACGGGGAAATGCCGAAGCGCGCTTTAGGCGCGAGTGTTGGATTGCATGGTATTTTGCTGATGCTTTTGATTCTCGTACCAGTCCTCCTGCCTCAGACACTTCGCCTAAATTACCGGATTTTAATGATTGCTCCACCGCCTGAACCGCCACGTGATGTGCAGCCTCCTGAAGTGAAGTTGCCATTGATTCGGGCTCCTCGGCCGACGCCTATCGAACCGGAACCGATCGTTGAAAAACTCTCTGCCCCTGCACCTATAGTTCCTCCGGAGCCAGAGCCTCGAATCCTGAAACCCGTTCCGAAACCCACCGCACCTCCAGTTGCCGCTTCGTCCGCACCATCGCTGGCGAATGTGAAGCCGCTGTCCATTCCAGCTCCTCCACCGCCACCTATAGTTACAAATACGTTTTCGAACATTACGTCTCCGACCCTTCCCGTTGCACCCGCTCGAAATCTGGAGACATCTGGATTTGGCGATCCCAGCAGCACGGCTAGCCGAACCAGCAGCAAAGCTGAAACGGTTTCAGCTGCAGGGTTCGGAGAATCTGCCGGAGGATCACGCCAAGGCGGACGCCCCGGCAAAACCGGAACGGTCGGCTCCGTCAGTGGATTCGATACGGGCGCTTCCGGAGGGACGCGAGTTGGCGGGAATCCTGGTACGGTCGCGTCTGCCGGATTCGCGGCGCCGGCGGAAGCGCCAAAAACACCCCAGAGTCCGCAGAAATCCGCTGAGCCAGTCAATGAAAAACCTGTCGAAATCGTGTCCAAGCCGCGTCCGGATTACACGGATGAAGCGCGGAAGATGCGAATCGAG
The DNA here is from genome assembly GCA_035315305.1 of Terriglobia bacterium. Classification (GTDB taxonomy): domain Bacteria; phylum Acidobacteriota; class Terriglobia; order 20CM-2-55-15; family 20CM-2-55-15; genus 20CM-2-55-15. The sequence continues at coordinate 5,691 of DATFXZ010000162.1, forward strand.
GGTGAAGTTTTGCTTCGGGTTTTGTTTACGTCATCCGGCGCAGCGCGCGTTCTCGATGTGATTAGCGGACTGGGCCACGGGTTGGACGAAAACGCCATTCGAGCTGCCGAGCAGATCCGATTCAAGCCTGCTCAACGAGCGGGACAGCCGGCCGATTCGACGGCGATCGTGCATATAGTGTTTCAGTTGGCATTTTGAATTAAGGAATGCGAATGAAATCTAAATGTTGCCTATTCATATTCTCTCTATGTATTGCGTTTGGGAGCTCGAGTCGGCTTTGCGCACAGACTCCCGCTGACGGTGCGGCGGACGGTTCGTCAGACGCGACATCCTTATCGGTTGACAGAGTCATAGACAAGGCTATCGAACAGGAGCGTTCGCTCGGAAGGAAAATGACTGGTCTGCGACCGCTCATCGAAACCTATACGCAGAACATGGGGGTTCATGCCGATCTTGGCGCCGTGCCAAAGAGCGACAAATACTTTCTCGGCAAGCTTGACCTCACTCGTGGTGTCCGTCAAAAGTCCCTTATGCCTGATTCTAAGGGCTTCATGGGCGGCCTGCGACAACGAATTAGACAAGTGTACTCGGTCGATTACGTGCCTGAAGGTTTCGCCGCAACCATTCTGCTTGGTCCAAACTTTGAAAAAAGCCGTTACGACTTCACCTACGTCCGCCGGGAGTTCCTCGGGGAAGTACGATGTCTCGTTTTTGATGTTCAGCCGAAAAAAGGCAGCCGCGCAGTCTCGTTCCTTGGAAGGATCTGGGTTGAGGATCGCGACTTCAATATCGTTCGCTTCAATGGTACTCATGCGCCATCGTCTGGAGG
>DATFXZ010000163.1:0-3486 GCA_035315305.1 Terriglobia bacterium
GATCCCGATTCGACCAGATGACGCAATTACACGTTGAAAAGCCAGCGAAGCATCCGCGGTTCTCGACCGATTACTGAGGTCGCGGGCGTTAAGCCATGCGTGATCGGCAAACATTCATATCGGTGAACCTAGTTGCTCCCAGTAAGGCTGAAACCGACCCGGGTTAGGATCAGTGTTTGTGTACTTGCTGTAGGATGGCCGTATACGTACGAATCTGACACCGTCAATTCGCAGGTGTCATTTTCATGCTCACCTTCCTGCAGCGAAAGAGTTTAAGAATCCCTACATATTTTAGAAGGGAAGGCTTGTATGAAACGCTTGGGCTGCTCGTGGAGCCTCGCGGCGTTGTTAGTCACTCTCCCTACTTTCCTTGTTGCCGCCGCCGGCCGCTTTGATCAAAAACTTTCAGCCGAAAGGCAGGCTATTCACGTCTTGAATCGGTTGACTTTCGGTCCTCGTTCTGGAGACGTTGTACAAATTCGAAAATTGACAGTTGAGAAATGGATTGACCTACAAATGCATCCCGATCGCATTTCGGAAAACCCCATCCTGGAAACCAAACTAAAGCCGCTCGGAACCCTGCAACTCGCGAACTGGCAGATTCTCGAAAAATACCCTCCGGTTTTGCCGGCATTCGTGGTGAAAGCGCCGGCACTGCCGCCACTCGCTCCACAACAGATGGCAAGGTTACTAAATTGTTCGGCCGAAGAACGGCGGACGACGCTCGCGTCGTTCGATGCCGAAACCCGACGGCTGATTTTGGCCGCAGGGCCTCCGCAGTTGCTGGAAGGGCTGCCTCTTGACGTGCAGCAGGAAGCGAGACAAATCAGGCAGACAGACCAGGAAACACGCCAAAAAGAGAGCCGCCGATTGATGCCTCCGTTGAACGAACTGCTCTCTCCCGAACAAATCCAGATAGTCAATCGCGGAACCGCCGAGGGGAAGATCGCGTTGCTGAATTCGTTTGACGCCGATAAGCGCCTGCAGATCCTTCGCGTCATTCCACTGCAGTCATTAACAGACGTTCCACATTTGCGTCGTGAAGCTTTGTCTGCCCGGCAACCGCAGGAATTCGTGAACTCGGAGCTGATCGAGAACAAGCTTTATCGCGCGATTTATTCGAATCGTCAGCTCGAAGAAGTGCTGGTCGACTTTTGGATGAATCACTTTAATGTGTTCAACGGGAAAGGTCCGGACCGAGTTCTGCTTACGAGTTTTGAGCGAGATGCCATCCGTCCGTATGTCTTTGGACACTTCAGAGACATGTTGCTTGCGACGGCCCGCCACCCCGCAATGCTCTACTATCTGGACAACTGGCAATCGCAAGTTCCTCGCGATGACGTTCCTGTTCCGCCTGGAGTACGGAGGCCCGGCCTTAATGAGAACTATGGTCGCGAACTGCTCGAACTGCACACCCTCGGTGTTAATGGAGGGTACACGCAAAGCGATGTGATCGCCGTGGCCCGAGCTTTCAGCGGTTGGACAATCTACGATCCGCAAAAATTCGCAGAGTTTCAGTTCAATCCTGCTGTGCACGACCGAAAGGAAAAAGTCGTTCTTGGCCATACGATCGCAGCAATGGGTGGTGAGCGGGATGCGGTGGAAGTCATTGATATTCTCGCGCATCATCCGTCAACGGCTAAGTTCATCTCAAAGAAACTGGCGCAACGTTTCGTTGCAGACGAACCACCGCAGGCACTGGTCGAACGCATGGCAGCGACATTTACAAAAACCGACGGCGACCTCCGGGCGGTGCTCCAGACAATGTTCAGTTCGACCGAGTTTTCATCGGAGGGCGCATGGCAGGCCAAGATCAAATCTCCGTTGGAAATGGTCGTCGGCGCGGTCCGTGCGCTGAATGCCGAAGTCACCGATACATTCAGCCTCGCGCAAAGAATCGCTGATCTAGGCGAGCCGCTATATGGAAAGCTAGAGCCAACTGGTTATCCGAACACCGGCGAGGTATGGACGAACACCGCCAGTGTGTTAGGCCGCTTCAATTTCGCCACCGCTCTGACGGCCGGCCAAGTTCCGGGTGTGAGGATCGATCTAAGCCGGTTCAACTTCAAAGGACCCGCTGCAGTGGCTGGAGAAGTTTTGAATGTACCGCCGCTTCCGTCGATGCTGGCCGCCATTGAGAAAGGCGTGCAAGGAAAAGACGCGACTCCGTCGACTCTTGCAGGACTGGTGATCAGTTCGCCGGACTTTCAGAGGAGGTAATCCATGTTCACACGACGTTACTTTCTACGTTGCTCCGCGATCGCCATGGCGGGCCTGGGCACGGCCCCTTCATGGCTTGTGCGCGCTGCGGCCCAAGCTGGGCAGACCAGCAGCAACAAACGGAAGATTTTGGTTGCGATCTTCCAACGAGGCGCAGCGGATGGTCTGAATGTGGTCGTGCCGCATTTCGAAAAACTTTATTACGACATGCGTCCCACAATTGCCGTACCTCAGCCTGGTCGGGAAAATGGTGGCATCGATCTAGATGGACGCTTTGCCTTACACCCGTCACTACAACCATTGAAGGCGTTTTGGGATAGCGGTCAATTGGCGATCATTCACGCCGTGGGCTCACCCGACCCAACACGCTCTCATTTTGATGCCCAGGACTTCATGGAATCAGGAACGCCCGGGAAAACGAGCGAGGACGGTTGGCTCAATCGTGCGCTCGCGCCGGAGTCGGACGTGTCTCCACTCCGCGCGATTGCCATCGGTACTCAATTGCCACGGACGCTTCGCGGCAACCGCCAAGCCATAGCAGTCAACAACCTGCAGCAATTCGAGACCCGAAATAAGAAATTGGCAGCCACCCTGGAAACCATGTACGCATCGACGCCTGATCCGCGATTGAAAGCTGCGAGCAAGGAAACGTTTGAAGCGGTGAAGATGATCGAGTCCATCAATCGGAATCCATACACGCCAGCCAATGGCGCTCAGTATCAGGGCGGATTCGGTAATGCTCTGCAAGAGGTCGCACGCCTTGTCAAAGCCGATGTTGGAGTCGAGGCGGCTTTCGTCGATATCGGAGGTTGGGATCATCACGTCAACGAAGTCCCGCAACTGACGACTCTTTTGCGCGAATTCGGGGGATCACTGGCCACGTTCACGCGTGACATGGGCGATCAGATGGAAGATATTGTCCTGGTGACCATGTCCGAGTTTGGCCGGACAGCGAGAGAAGATGGAAATGCCGGCACCGATCATGGACACGGAAACGTCATGATAGTGCTCGGTGGGTCCGTCCGAGGTAGGAAAGTTTATGGCCGCTGGCCCGGTCTGGAACCCGAACAACTCTATGAGGGCCGTGACCTCGCGGTGACGACCGATTTCCGCGATGTGCTCAGCGAGTTGGTTAGTCGCCATCTCGCGCGAGATGTGAGTCAAGTCTTTCCAGGCTATATATCGGGTGCGCCGCTCGGGATCGTGAAATCGTAGCGGGTCAAAAGGTACCGGCTTTCTGGGAGAAGAAATAGTTCACACAGTCCT
>DATFXZ010000164.1:0-9155 GCA_035315305.1 Terriglobia bacterium
CGACCTCCGGGACGAACGACAGCCATTGAAGAATCGATGAACTCCTCAAGGCTCTTTAATTCGTCATTCACATGGATCCGCAGCGCCTGGAACGTCCGAGTAGCAGGATGAATTTTTCCGTGGCGTGCTCCGCCCGAAACGCGCTCGACAGCGCGGACTAGATCGGTTGTCTTTTGAAGCGGACGGGATCGGACAATCGAGCGAGCAATGGGACGCGAGCGCCGCTCTTCGCCGTATTTATAAATAATGTCGGCGATTTCTTTTTCCGAGTATGAATTGACGACGTCGGCCGCACTCAGCGACTGATTTCGATCCATTCTCATGTCGAGCGGTCCTTCACGCATGAAAGAGAATCCCCGTGATGCATCGTCGACCATCGCGGACGAGATGCCGATGTCGGCGAGCACACCGTCGCAATCCATGAACCCGCGAACGGCGGCAATCGCTTGCACCACCCGAAAATTCGAATGTACGTACAAGACACGCGACCCAAATGACTCCAGCATCCCCTTCGCGCTCGATAACGCAGCTTCGTCCTGATCGATCGCGAGTACTCTTCCATCCGGTGCCGTGTAGTCCAAAATTGCGCGAGTGTGACCACCCGCTCCGAGCGTCGCGTCGATGAACCGGCCGCCTGGCTTCGGGTCCAGAAACGACATCGTTTCCGCGAGCAAGACGGACGTATGTGAATACATGCATTCTCAAATCCCCAATTTGCTCAGAGTGTCCTGATCCTCTTCGGTGAATTCCTGAGCCTTAAGTCGTTCGAGGAATCTTTTCTGATTCCAAATATCCAAATGATCCAAATAACCGAGGACAGCGACTTCTCCCGCCATCTGGGCTGATTCGCGAAGTAGCGTCGGAATCAGGATTCGCCCCGACTTATCAGCGGCGGTCACCTGACCGTAAAAATTAGTTCGGTCTAGGAATTTTTTTTTCGTGGGATTTAGTGAAGGAAGCTTGGCGAGTCTTTCTTCAATTTCTTGCCAGATCGGAAGGGGATAAATCAGCACGGATTCACCCGAGAGAGACGTGACGTAAAAGTCGCTGCCCCAGGACTCTTCGATATACGCGCGAAACGTTGACGGGACCTTGAGCCGTCCTTTGTCGTCAATCGTAGCTGGTGCGTTCCCACGCAACATCGGTGATAGTCCCTATAAAGCCAAGGATGTACAGATTTGGCCACTTTTGGCCACTTAAGACTACTTACGAGGCTGAATGCTGTCAAACGAAAAATAAAAACTTTGCAAGAAAAATGATGGGTTACGCGTGGACTGAAGTTCGGGAGAACGGGCGAGCCGTTTCTGTTGGTAGGTTATGCTTATCAGATTGGAGTTATGAAAGCGGGGATCATCGGGCTTGCTTCCGTGGGCAAGACAACAATCTTTAATGTACTAACGCATGGAAAGGCTGCGGCCGGTCACGGCGCTGGACGAAAGCTCGAACCGAATGTCGGGATTGTAAAGGTTCCTGATGCCAGGCTCGATTTTCTCTCATCAAAATATGAGCCGGAGAAAACCACTCATGCGACCGTGGAGTTTGTGGACGTTCAAGGACTCGTGCGCGGTAAGGGTCAAGACATGGCGCTCGCGCCCGTTCGGACCGTCGATGCGCTTGTGCATGTGGTTCGCGCGTTTGAAGACGAGTCGGTGCCGCATTCGGAAGGTACGGTGGATCCCGAACGTGACAAGCGAAACCTCGATTATGAACTGATGCTCGCGGACATTGGGACGATTGAAAAACGAATCGAGAGGCTGGAGAAGGACCTCAAGAAGATTAAGAACGCGACGCTTGAAAAAGAGCTCGAATATTTGCAGCAGGCGAAAGCTTGGTTGGAATCGGAAAAGCCGCTGCGCGAAATGGTAGTCAGCGATGACGAACGGAAGCTCGTAAAAGGTTTCGCATTTCTTTCGGAGAAGCCGATGATCTACGTCGAAAATATCGGCGAGGATCAACTGCATCGACTAAGACATCCTGACGCGCACGCGACGTTGCGGCCCAATACCGAGCAGACCATCATCTGTGGGAAGCTTGAAGCGGAAATGGCCGAGTTGCCTCCCGAGGAGCTTAAGACGTTCCTTGCGGACTATGAGCTTGCGGAATCGGGAGCCGAGCGCCTCATTCGCACGACGTATCGGCTGCTGGGGCTGATTTCATTTTTCACGGTGGGTGAAGAAGAATGCCGCGCGTGGACAATCACACGGGGGACCAACGCACAAAATGCCGCGGGCGTTATTCACACGGATCTTGCGGACCATTTTATTCGCGCAGAAGTCTGCCATTACGACGACTTCGTTAAATACGGCACGATGCAGGCTCTGAAAGAAAAAGGATTACTGCGGCTGGAAGGAAAGGAATACAACGTGAAAGATGGTGACATCATGACGATCCGGCATAGCGGATAAGCGCAGCTATTAAGAGATGACACCATTAGCACAGTCGTTATCCTTCGCGTTAGCTGCGGCGCTGGCCAACATTATTGGCGGGTTCATCGTCACTTCGTACAAGTGGGCGCGGAATTCGCTTCGGTACTTTATCGCACTAGGTTCCGGATTCATGCTGGGGACGGTTTTCCTCGAGATGTTTCCGGAAAGCATGGCTCTCACGAGAGCCGCGCCAATGCTTGTGCTCTTGGGCTATGTCATTGTCCATGCTTTTGAGCACACGTTTGCGTCACATCTTCACTTTGGCGAAGAGACCCATCATGACGAACTCCTCAATCCCGTAGTTGGAATTTCCGCGCTGGTCGGGATGTTGGTTCACTCGTTTTTCGATGGTGTGGCAATCGGGGCAGGTTTTTTGGTTTCGGATAGTGTTGGCGTGCTGATTTTTTTAGCGGTACTCCTGCATAAAATTCCCGATGGATTTACCATCTCGTCGATCGCGATTACGTCCGGCCGCTCGTCGCGAAGCGCACTTGCTGCGGCTGCATCGCTAGGACTATCCACTCTCGTCGGAGTTCTAGCTGTTCATATCGTTGGCGGTACCGTTACATATGCGCTGCCGATCGCGACTGGCTCGACGCTTTATATAGCCGCAACGGATCTCATGCCCGAAGTGAACCGCGAAAAGGGTGTGAAGATGGCGTTTGTTGTGTTCGCGGGTATGGGACTGTTCCTGATTGTGCGGATGATAGCGACAAACCAGTAGCCACAAAAAGGCACTTGTGGGGGACGGCACTTGTAGGGGGACGGTTGCCTGAATTACCTAAATTCTTTTCACGGATCTTCGATTGAATTTAGGTAATTCAGGCAACCGTCCCCGAATTAACGCCCCCTTTTGTGGCTAAACCTCCGGTTCTTCCTCGGCCGCCTCTTCAGTCTTCAGCATGCCGGCCATAACCGGACGCTGAGTCGTTCCTTCTCGCTCCGCTTCTTCCTGGCATTGGATACAGAGTGTGGCCCAGGGTACGGCCATCAGGCGCTTCTCGTTGATATCTTCCCCGCACCGGATGCATTCACCGTACTCACCCCGGTCCATACGCTTGAGCGCTTCCTGAATGGACTTTAACCGTTGGAAATCGCTTTCATGCAGGTTGTATAAGAGCTCTTTATTATGACTGATCGTGGCGAGGTCGCCCTCGTCCTCGGTGTTCTCGAGCTTGATCTCTTCCTCCGCCAACCTGTTCCGATTGATCGAGCGAATCAGCTTCTGATACTCCTCCAACAACCGCTGGCGGAATTTTTGAATTTTCTTTTCGTCCATTTATGTTCCTCTCTATCCTCCAAAACCCTCATGGTTCGCAACCGGGAAATGGGAGTATATGCTTCACAATCGCTGTGTCAACTGGCTCGTCACCTGTTGAGTTTCAGCACAGAACACTCCTTAGCTTCGTTTGAAGCTCCGAGTGATCGTAATTAAACTCAGCACGAGAAGCGCCAGCATGAACATCTGGCAGACGATCAGCGAGGACCATCGTGAGCAAGTGTTATTCCAAAGTCAAAGAGATTTCTCATTTTGACGGATACCCGCGATGAATCGGGCCTCTGAAAACGTTCGACCTCACTAGCGGATCAACCCGTTATGCCAGCTCCGCTGGCAATAGAGGTAAAAATTGCCGTTGGTAGGTCAATTCCATCGGGATCTTTTCCCGTTCATGGGCGGCGTGGATTTGACCGTAAGTCGTTGTAAATCAACATATGTCAGACGATTACCGACACTTTGAGTTAGAGGACCGAAATTGCAAAGGGTGGCCGGTGCCTTTCGTGAGATCTGCCGCGATAGCAATGAGGAAGACAGGTTGAAACGAGTTACCCCTCGTACCAGTGCGATCCTTGAAGATACGCTCGCCCTCATTCTGGCAGGCGGACAAGGCGAGAGGCTGTATCCTCTAACCAAGCATCGGGCGAAACCCGCCGTACCGTTCGGCGGAATCTACCGGATCATAGATTTCGCTCTGTCGAACTGTATCAATTCTCATCTAAAGAGAATCTGCGTCCTGACCCAGTACAAATCCGACTCACTGGATCGCCATATACGTTTGGGCTGGAACATCGTTTCCTACGAGCGAGGAGAATTCATTTTTACCGTTCCACCTCAATTCAGGGCGTCTGAAAAGTGGTACCAGGGAACCGCTGACGCGGTTTATCAGAACATCTACACGATCGAGCGCGAAAGCCCGGAGTACGTCCTTATTCTATGCGGCGATCACATCTATAAGATGGACTACAGCGAACTGCTGGAGTTTCACGTAGCGTCCGGGGCGGATGTGACCGTTTCGACAATCGAATTCCTTCGCAGCGAAGCAAATCATCTCGGAGTTCTCGAGATCGATCGAAATCAACGCATCATCGGGTTTGAAGAAAAGCCGAGAGATCCAAAGCCGATGCCCGGCAACCAGAACCTGGTTCTCGCATCGATGGGTATTTACGTTTTCAGCACTCCCGTTCTCATTCAAGCCTTACTCGAAGATGCCGGCAGGGATACCAGTCACGATTTCGGACGCAACATCATTCCGACGCTCATCGAAGACAAGCAGGTCTACGCATTCAATTTCAAAGATATGAACCAGAAGGACGCGAAGTACTGGCGCGATGTCGGAACCCTCGACGCCTACTTCGAAGCCAACATGGATTTGATCGCAATCGACCCGCAGTTCAACCTCTACGACCAAGAATGGCCGATCCGAACGTATGTGCGGTCCTATCCCCCAGCGAAAACGATCTGGGCTCTCGAGCACGAGGGGCGTGTTGGCGTTGCGATCAATTCCATCATTTCCCAGGGATCAATCGTCAGCGGCGGCCGAGTGAAGAATTCGATTTTGTCGCCGGAAGTCCGCGTCAACAGCTATTCGAGCGTGGATGAATGCATCTTGATGAACGGCGTCGACGTTGCCCGGCACGCCAGACTCCGGCGCGTCATTGTTGATAAATACGTCCGCATTCCGCCTGGTATCGAAATTGGCTACAACCTCGACGAAGACCGCCGGCGGTTTAGCGTTACCGAATCCGGTGTGGTGGTTATTCCCCGTAACGCTTGCTTCTGGGATTAGAATTGTCGCCGGTAATAGTCAAAGGAGAATCAATCGAATGGCAGATAATACGGACATCATTGTGTCGCAGAACGGTCCGCTCCGCATCTCGGGTAACTTCGCCATAAAGGACGCGCAAGGAAAAGATTTCGATTTAGCAGGCCGCACAGCCATCTCACTTTGCCGCTGCGGTTTTTCAGAAAATAAACCGTTCTGCGACGGCTCTCATGCACGGAAAGGATTTCAATCGGTTTGTGAAGCGCGGGCACTGCCGCCTCCGGCTCCGAAACTGTAACTGTAGGGGCGGTCTATTCTTAAGGCTGCGCGCTATCGCGCTTGCGCTACGCCGACCGCCTGGGGCTGATAGAGCGCCCCTGCAGCTAACTCACCATGCATTTCTTGTGCGTGATGTGATATTCAAATTCGTCTCCGTATTTTTGAATCATCGCTTCGACCGGCATCGCGCACGCATCGCTCAGGACACAGATCGTCACGCCTTTCATGTTCGAACACATGTCGAGAATCATTCGGAGGTCATCCATCGTCCCATGACCGTGCTCGATCCGATGAAGCACCTGCTCCATCCACCACGTACCTTCGCGACACTGCGTGCACTGTCCGCAGGTTTCCTCGGCATAGAATCGCGCCGTACGAAGTGCCAGACGAACCATGCAGGCAGTGTCATCGATGACCATCACGCCGCAAGACCCCAGCAGGGTTCCTTTTGCCGCGAGCGAATCGAAATCCATGCGCACGTCGCACTCTTCGGGCCGGAGAATCGGAACAGATGAGCCGCCGGGAATTACGCCTTTTAACTTGTTGCCTTGGCGAAGCCCGCCGCATTCTTCATCAATCAATTCCATGAGCGGGACACCGAGTTCGCGTTCAATGACGGCAGGTTTATTGACATGACCGCTAACACAGTAGAGTTTTGGGCCGCTGTTCCTTTCATTGGAACCGATGCTTTTGAACCAATCGACCCCTCGATTGAAAATGTGCGGCAGATTCGCAAGTGTTTCTACGTTGTTGACGACCGTCGGACAACCATACAAGCCTTGCACGGCCGGAAATGGAGGCTTCTGGCGTGGCTGGCCTCGCTTGCCTTCGAGCGACTCAATCAGTCCCGTTTCCTCGCCGCAAATATAAGCGCCGGCTCCGGAATGGAGAACGATGTCCAGATCGAAATCGGAACCAAAGATTCTCCGGCCGAGAAATCCACGCTCTTTGGCTTCAGCCAGAGCTTTCTCGACGACTCGATAGCCAAGTGAAAACTCACCGCGAATATAGATGAAAGCCAGGTGGCAATCGACGGCATACGAGGCAATGATTATGCCTTCGATAAGCTGGTGCGGATCGCGTTCCATGATGACCCGGTCCTTACAGGTTCCGGGTTCGCTCTCATCCGCATTGCAGCACAGGTAAATTGGCTTACCCGTATCTTTCGGAACGAAACTCCATTTCATTCCTGTGGGAAAGCCTGCGCCACCACGGCCGCGAAGGCCGGTCGCTTTCGTCATTTCGATAACATCCTTGGGACTTAGCTCTCTTAGTACCCTCTGTGCTGCCTTGTACCCTCCTAGTTCAATATACCGATCGAGTTCTTTTACGCGCGGATCTTGAATATTCTTAAAAAGGACAAGCTCATAAGACATAAAAGGAGATTGCCACAAAAAGGCACAAGATTCACAAATGGGTTTCAGTCGTTCGTGCCGTCTGTGCGTTTTTGCGGCTAATCCATCTTCATTGCCGGAGAGACGCCTGCTTCGGCTGAGGAAACTTGATCGAGGAGGACACGGAAGGACGGAAGTAATTCCAGACGGCGCCGCTGCAGTTCGTTGATGCGCTTCTTGCAATCGGGCCGGTTCGCGAGTTCCTTCATGCCGAGGACTTTGTAGCCGCGAGACGATTGAGTGACGACTTGGAATTCCCCATTACCGACGTCAAGGTAGATCCAGTCTCCCGTGCGAATTCCGGCAAGGCCGCCACCATCGAGAGCTTCCGGCACGATATGCGCGATTGAAATGCCATCGTGTTGGAAAGCAACACGTCCATCGGTAACCAATACGCACATCCCACTCAAGGGATGCGATGACGCATTCAGCGCGAGTTGTAATTCGGGCATTCCGGAAGCATGAGGTCCGACACCCGCAACAACGACCATCGCGCGCAACAGATTCTGCGATAGCAGATAATCCCAGAGCCTCGCCTTGTTCCACTGCGACAAATTCATCGCAAGGCTATCTTCTGAACCTGAATTCCAGTTGAACAACCATGTATAGTAGAGATCTTCGCGAGAGACCCGTCGCTTAAGTCGTTCGAGTACTCCATCGGTCGATGCCAGATCCCCCTGCAGATCTTTCTGGCCGAGATAGTAAATAGCGAGATAGATTTTACGGTCGAATTTGTCGATACCCCCATTCCGGTTCTGTAGACCCAGACGCGCAATGGCCCCTGAACAAAGGTTGCCATGCATGCCCACCATTCCACACGTGGGCAAAAACGGCGTCATCGTCGAATAGACGAAAGTACCGTTTGCCGAACGGGCCTCCATGATGCGTTGCATCCACGAACCGTCCAGCGTTGGGGCGCGATCTTCGATTAACCTCTTCTCCGCAAGTGTTCGCATGATGGTGTCGATGCCTGAATTACCGCCATTATCTGTTTCGACGGCCATCGAGTAAACAGAGTTGCCGGTAGAGTCATCGATCGCAAGAATCTGCGGAACCTTTTGGGTCTTCTTGGTGATATCAGCGATCGAGAGTCTCTTGCCGATGGCGTCCGCCAAATATGTCAAGTGGAGCAACCATGCAGGATGTCCTCCCGTCGCGCTCCAGACTGCGGCGGCATTCGTGAGGTTGTATCGAGTGAGACTGGACACACTCATTCGCCGTTCTCTTTTTTGGATCGCCTGAACCAGCCTCTTTACGACTTCCGACATTTGTTCGTCCGTCGGCGACTTCACCGAAATATCCAATTTCCTCGGCACGAGACCAAACGATGCCAAAATCATCCGATGTGCCATGGAAGCTTCTGAAGCGGCGCAATTCGCACCCGGAGCCGATGCGCATTTAGCAATCGATCGCTCCAATTCGTCTTTTTCATTTTCTTGAATGATTCTTCGGTGGAAACAGCGGTCGAGCAGCGCCTTGACTTGAGCATAAACATGCGGCTTCATCGGACGATGAAAAAGTCCATCTAAGTCGGCCCGCTCGGTTTCCGTCAACCGATGCCTGAGCGGTTCGAATTTTCTGCGATCTTCCTCCGAGACATGACTCTCGCGCCCCACCATCGACGGGATGAGCATCGCGAACACAGGCCGCGCCTTTCGCCTTTGGTGCGCGAGGTCGGCTTCAATCAAAGCCCGCATACTGCCCACCATCATCTTGTCGCAAGCACCGAAGACGATCGCTGCGTCATATCCATGCACTTCGATCTGAGCGGCAAGACTTGCCGTACAGAAATTCCTGGCGAGAAGCGCGTAATTCATTCCTTCCGTGCCATACGACAGCTCTTCGCACGGAGCAGAGTTTGAAACTTCGAAGGGAATAGCGCCATTCGCCCAAATCTGACGAATCATCCTTCGAATTGTTTCTTTCGAGCCGACATTCGGCGGATGATCATCGCCTCCATGCACGACGGCAATTCGCGGCTGTCCATTCATGAAGCGGTCGAGAATTTGTTCCCG
>DATFXZ010000165.1:0-2421 GCA_035315305.1 Terriglobia bacterium
GTATCCAGAAAAGCTGACTGATCCTGGTCCGGAGATAGCTCCCGAGAAACGGAACTGGCGCCTGTCACACGTCTATCGGGCGATGCGGGGATGGCTATTTCCTTACATACGTTCACGCGTCATGCCCGGCGAGTTCCATCCCATCACCGCCTACCTGTTCCTCGAATACAAATGCAATCTCGATTGCTGGTACTGCTGGGCCTACAACAACAAGGTAAAGGGCATGACGGAAGATGTGGCGCGGCGGTCCATTGACTGGCTCTACGACCACGGCTGCCGCGTGCTCGCGCTCATGGGAGGGGAGCCATTGTTGCGTCCTCAGTTTGCTCACAAGGTGGTGTATTACGCAGCGAAAAAAGGATTCTGGATTTATATCGGCACGAATGGCCGGCTCTTACGCCCCGATGTTGCCGACCGCTTGGGAGACGCAGGCGCTTCTGTCTTCAACTTTGCCGTCGATTCCTGGGACGACAAGCCGAGTCTGCCGAAGGCTGTCGTACCCGTGCGCAAGCATCTGGAGCACCTGTTGAAGAAGCAGTACGTGTACGGCTACATGGTTTTCTTCAACATGAATATCTGCCGAAACAACACCGAAGATATTCGGACCCTTACCGAGTATGCACGTGACCATCGCATTGCGACGGACTATCACATCAACGAAACGCCCATGCTCGAGCAAGACGACCACTTCAAACATCTGAGCGACAATCCCACGTATATTCGTCCTCAGGATTGGCCGGAAATCGATTCGCTGGTGGATTGGCTGATTGAGAAAAACAAGGTCGGCTACCAGATGGTCAATTCGGTACAACGCCTGCAGGAAATCAAGGCTTTTATTCGAATGGCGAGCGGCGCTGATCTAAAGCGCCTCGGCTGGAATGGTGATGGCAGCGGCAATGGAAGCATTTCCAAGCGGCTGGTCGATACGCCCGGAATAGTCCAGGATGCAAACGGTGAGCTGCACTTCGCTGAGTGGAACTGTAGGGCCGGCCAGAACAACGTCATCATCCGAACCGATGGCACAGTGGCTCCATGTTTCCCAATGTACGCGTCAACCTATGACTGGGGAAACATCGATGAGCACCGGTTCGATGATGGTCAACTCGCCGGCATGAAGAAAACCTGCCAGCAGCATTGTTTTTCGACGCTGAATCACAATTTGGCGTATTGCTATAACGACGCTAGGGTGATCAAGTTTGTCTGGACAAATCTGGTCAGAAACAAGATGCAGGGCGGAGCAAGAAGTTTCGAAGACTAATGCAGAATATAGTCTTTTTCATTCTTGGCAGCTCCACGATCCTGGTTGTCCGCTGGTCATCCCGTTCCTTCTGTTTTCTCTTGCGCAACGTGCTTTATAGAAGCAGTAGCGGTCGGGATAACTTTATCGGTTTCGTCAGGAAAAGCGGTTAACCATGAAACGGCCTCGGCAGCACGGTTGCTAGCGCGAATCGCCCGACCCGTGGTCTCGCGTGCCCCCTCGACATTCGGAGGATCCGCCGAGAGCATCCGTAGACAGGTACTCGCGTTGATGATCACGGCACACAGGGATTCGTTTAGCTCTTTCGCAGTCGACTCAGTCGTCCGGCCACGCGTCGTGGCCTTACGGAAGGATGCTCGTGGCCGTTCCTCGGATTGGGGCAATGAATTTTGAGCTGAAGTCATATCGCATTCCTCGTTTCACACGGTGATACTGCTAATGGAGCGCATCTCTTCAGACAGACCGACTGCCTTCTGTGTCGCGCGTAATTGTCTGGCGGATGTTTAGGTGGACATTTTGATTGGCTCGGCCTGATCACTCCCACGGTTGAGGGATACTCCCGCTTCGTGACGTGGTCGTCGTTCAGAGCATTATCCACAAGGCCTGTTTGTCTCCCCACAATGGTGCGATCATCGCAAAGGTACGGACTAAGTGTCTTGGACGAAGGGGACGTGACTGGTACGTTCTTGCTGAATTGTTAGCTGCGGAGTTGCGCCGAGTAACGAGGGTGAATATCGTGGCTCGTCCTGAGTCGATGGCGGGCCAAGCTAGGAGAAACGCCAGTCATTGTCCGGAAATGACGGGCAAGATGACTCTGGTCCGTGAAACCTGCCTCAATCGCAATTTCTGAGAGTGGAAGGTCAGTGTTGCGTAGCAGCTGCTGTGCATGCTCAACCCGTCGTTGCACTATGTAGTTATGCGGCGGTATTCCGAGCGATTGACGGAAGGCACGGGCAAAATGATGAACCGACAATTGCGCGATTTCGGCGAGCACTTCCAGAGCGATGTTTTCCTGCAGATGTAAATCTATGTATTCGCATATGCGATCTGCGCGCGCGGGTGCAAGGCCTCCGCGATTCGTAGGCGGATCGACTGAGAGTGGCAGGTGTGCGAGCATACCGCATCGCGGTCGCGAGCACAGTAGAGCATCTGTTGGAGAACAC
>DATFXZ010000166.1:0-4153 GCA_035315305.1 Terriglobia bacterium
ACCGTTCCGGAATTTCATTTATACTGACACGCATTCGGCACTCAACAACGAGGAGGATACGAATGCCACGACGCAGCGTGATCGTCTCGACCGTGACGTGTTTCATGATCTTTGTAATCGCCTCCAGCGCGTTCGCTCAGGAGCGTGGGCAACGCGGCGCGCGCGTAACGCGATCGCCGCTTTTCTTCCGGGAAGAATGGAAACAAACGCCGGCCGGTGGCGAACATCCGGTGGACATCAGTCAAGCTTTATCGAATTCGAATCTTGAATTGAAGCTTATTGGGCCGACCGGTAAAGAGATCCTTATGACCGGGGCCGTAACGGACGAGAATAATCCGATCCATCTATGGACCGGCATGTGCACGACGCCGTGCGGCTTCACTCTTCGGGACAAGACTAATTTTGCGGATCTCACGGGTTTAGCGCGTATCAAGATGGTGACGAAGACGTCCGGCTTTCACAAAGTGAGCCCGATCGTGAAGCTCGCCGATGGGACCATGCTGATCGGCGACAAGTTCGAAGGCTCGCCGGTCGATTGGCTTGAGAGCGACATGGCGGTGAGCGAAATACGGTGGCGAAAACTGGATCCTGAGCGGATCGTGACCGTTGGCGATTGGGTCAACACGCCGAATCTGAGCAGAGTCGATGAAATCGGATTCGCGGACCTCATGCCTGGAAGCGGACACGGCCAGGGTGGATGGTCCGACGTCGCCAGGATTGAAGTTTATGCAAAACCTGTGAAACGAGAATAATTTACGGAATATAAGCCGCGGATGGCGCGGATGGCGCGGATGACGCGGAGGGAGATGGAAACTGAGCATATTTTTCAACCCTCCGCGTCATCCGCGCCATCCGCGGCTTGTTAGTTATTCCCCCAAGAACGTCAGCAATTCGCGATGCACTTCCTCGGGTTGCTCCCACTGCGGCAAATGTCCGGATGCATCAATCGGGACCAGCCGGCCATGTGGCAGCGAGCTTAACAGCCACTCACTTTCCTCGAACGGGACCGTACTGTCCTGCTTTCCCCAAATCACGAGGACCGGCCTCGGATGCTGGCCGACGCGCTTGAGTTGGTCCGTTTGATCCACATCGCTGTTACTGACGATTTCCGATAACCGGGCGCGGCGGAATCCTTTGTATTGCATCTGGTCGCGATAACGCTCCGCCCAATCCGGGAATCGCTCTGGATGAAGGAAGTCGCCGAATTGGCTGTCCGCCCAATACCGCTCGTCCAACAAAGCCGTGACATAGTTCCACACCGGTGGCAGGTCTTCGATAAGCGAAAGCTGGTACGGCTTTCGAATGGACGGATCGAAATAGATCAACGATCGAACACGATCTGCATATTTATCGGCAAAACTTGTGATCATCGAACCGCCGAATGATATTCCGGCAAGATCCACGGGCCCGGCGATCTGAACGGCGCTCAGCAACTCGTGGAGCTGCCGGACATACATATCGTCATCGAACGGAATGGCCGGGCGATCGGAGTAGCCGCGACCGTAGTAGTCGTAGCGTAACACTCGAAATCCTGCTGCGGTAAGGGCCGCGAAAGTCGGATCCCAAATGTAGTAAGGCACGCTGAACCCCGCAGCCAGTACGACGACTCGCCCATCCGGCGGCCCGCCCAATTCGTAATGAGTGTATCCATCGCCAAGCTTTACAAAGCTTCCGGACACACGGGCGCGCGCGGATGCGTCCAGTTCGCGCTGCTCAGGATCGGCGTAAACGTATACACCCCACAACGCCGCAACCAACGCAAGGGCCGCGGCGATCAACCAAATTGGCCACCGATTCGTCGTCTTCATGTAGAATGCTGACCATCTTCCCAGCAAAGGAGATTTCACACAATGCCGAGATCAACCCGCCGCGGATTTCTGAAAGGCGCTGCAGCCGGTGCCGCTGCTTTGGTTGCAAAACCTTCGGTCGCGCAGCCTGCGCAAGCTGGACAGGCCAGCCAGGCAGCCAGACCTGTTACGCCGCTGCCCGGCGCCGCTCTCGCTGCTGCGGAGACCAGTCCACCTCCACCGCGAACCGACGTATATACCACGGATCGCCCTGGATCGGACTTCATGCTCGACGTCGTCAAAACACTTGGCATTGAATACATCGCCGCCAATCCCGGATCGACCTTTCGCGCATTGCATGAGTCGATCATCAATTACGGCGGCAATAAATCTCCGGAACTGCTCACCTGCTGCCATGAAGAGTCCTCAGTCGGCATGGCCCACGGTTACGCCAAGATTGAAGGCAAGCCGATGATGATCATGGCGCATGGCACAGTCGGTCTTCAACACGCATCGATGGCAATTTACAACGCCTACGCCGACCGCGTTCCTGTCTACGTTGTCATCGGCAATGTCGCCGACGGTCCGTGGCGCAGAAGCGATGTCGAGTGGACGCACGCCGTGCAAGACGCCGCACTAATTGTTCGCGATTATACGAAGTGGGATGACTCGCCGATCTCGCTCCGCCAGTTCGCCGACTCCGCTATTCACGCGTACAAAATCATGATGACGCCACCGATGGGGCCGGTCGTAGTCGTCGCTGATGCGGTGTTACAGGAAGAACCTGTTAGTGATGAAGATCGCCGCCGATTGCGCATCCCAAAGCTTTCGATGACATCATCGCCGGCCGGCGATCCCGCCACAGTTGCAGAAATCGCAAAGATGCTGGTTGCGGCTGAAAGTCCGCTCATCGTTACCGGCCGGTCGGCCCGAACACCGAATGGTCTGAAGCTGCTTGTTGAACTTGCCGAGCTTTTGCAGGTCCCTGTCATGGACCGGCGCCAGCGCATGAATTTCCCGACGCGTCATCCCCTATATGGCACGGGGAGTCTCGGCACTGCCGACGTCATCCTGGCGCTGGAAGTACCGGATCTCTGGAATGTCACTCATGCACAGACGCCGCTGAACCGGATGGGAATGGAGGTGCGTCCACTGACAAAAGACGGCGCCAAGATCATCACGATCTCTTCCATGGATCTGCTCATGAAGAGCAACTATCAAGATTTCGGTCAATACAACGAAGCGGATATTGCTATCCCGGCCGACGCCGAAGCGACTCTGCCGTTATTAATCGAGTCGTGCAAAAAGCTGATCACTGCCGATCGCAAGCGCGTTTTCGATCAGCGCGGGGCCCGTTACGCAGAAGCGGCGAAGAAGATGCATGAACAGGCGTTGCAGGAAGCCGCCTGGGGTTGGGATTCCAGCCCCATTACCACCGCGAGGATGTCTGCCGAGTTGTGGAACTTGGTTAAGAACGAAGACTGGTCCCTCGTATCCGACGTTGTGTTCCAAAGCTGGTGGCCGACGCGGCTATGGGACTTCACGAAGCATTATCAATTCATCGGCGGACATGGAGCCTATGGCATCGGTTATGGCGCGCCCGCAGCGGTGGGCGCGGCGCTCGCCAACCGGAAGTACGGCCGCTTGACAGTGAACATTCAATCCGATGGCGACCTGAACTATGCGCCAGGAGTGTTGTGGACGGCCGTGCATCACAAGATTCCGCTATTGAATATCATGCACAACAATCGTTCGTACCATCAGGAACGCATGTTCGTCGCGGACATGGCAGCGCGAGCGCAACGCGATGTGAGCCGCGTGGACATCGGAAACGCGATAACGGATCCAAATATCGACTATGCGACGATGGCCAAGGCCTACGGAATGTATGGAGTCGGCCCAATCGAGAATCCGGCGGATCTCGGACCTGCGCTTAAAAAGGCCATTGATGTCGTGAAGCGCGGCGAACCGGCTCTGGTCGACGTGATTTCGCAACCGAGGTAGGAGTGGCAAGCATGAAGAAGATTTTTTTATTCCTCGTTATCGCGATGCCGGCTGTTGCATCGGCCCAGTCAGCGACCAGTGGGAACGCGGACAACGGCAAGCGACTCTTCATGAAGCAGAATTGCTACTACTGCCATGGAACCACCGGCCAGGGCGGGCGTGACGGCGCTCGAATAACGCAAACAGGGCTGAACGTGCAGGGCTTGATTCGCTACGTGCGGAAACCGACCGGTGGCATGCCCGCGTTCACGGAGAAGATTTTGTCGGATCAAGAATTGACGGATATTTACGCTTACCTGAAGTCACTCCCTGCTGCGAAGGCTCCGAAAGATATTCCGTTGCTGGAGCAGATTAAATAGGCG